>VGPF01000011.1 GCA_016875535.1 Chloroflexota bacterium | reverse complement strand
CAGAGCAACACAGCGCTATGCGCCCACCACGCCGGAGGGCGAGGCGCCTCTGACGACCGCAGTCGTCCAGTTCGCCACGCAGTTCGGACGCTATGGCTATCGGCGCGTGACTTCAACATCATCGACACCCAGAGGTAATGACCATGAAAGCAGTTGTCTACTGTCGGGTCTCGACTGACGCTCAAGAACGCGACGGGACCTCTTTGGAAACCCAAGAGAAGGCCTGCGTAGATTTTGCCCGTTCCAACGGCTGGCATGTAGTCGAGTGTGTGCGCGACTCAGCGAGTGGGTTCACTCTCGAAAGGCAAGGAATTGAGCGTGTTCGCAGCCTTCTGCGGCAAGGCGTCGGGAACGTCGTCATTGCTCATGCCGTGGACAGACTGTCTAGGAACCAAAATCACATTGGCGTTCTGTTCGACGAAGTCCAGCAGGCCGGAGCTCGCCTTGAATTCGTTACCGAGCGCTTTGAGGACACCGCCGTTGGCCGCTTCATCCTGGCTGCGCGTGCATTCGTCGCTGAGGTTGAGCGGGACAAGATCGTCGAACGCACGACTCGCGGAAGGCTTGAACGCGCCAGGAAGGGACGCATCCCGTCAGGATCGGGCAAGGGGTGCTACGGGTACAAATACAACAAGGCGACCGGCGTTCGAGAGGTAGACGACGCCCAAGCATCGGTCGTGGAGCGCATCTTCAAGAGGTTCGCTGAAACTCGAAGCCTGGTGACCGTCGCGACTGAGCTCAACGATGAAGGAATCCCGTCCTTCGCTGTCGGACGATGGGCCCCTATCGTCCTGCGGCGAATACTCTCCAACCAGTCTTACATCGGGCGCTACATGTTCCGGCGCACACAGCGCGTTCCTGCCCCGCCTTCCCAACGGCGACGGCGCAGGAGTCGCCTTGTCCAAAGGCCTGCCGAGGAATGGATGGAGGTTGCAGGAGCGTCGCCGCGCATCATCGACGATGCCACGTGGAATCGGGTGCAGGAGATACTCCACGACCCTGAACGCTCATTCGTCCGCAAAACAACCAACTCCTACCCTTTGCGCGGACGGGCGAGATGCAGCGTATGTGGCGGCTCACTCGTAGGCCAGATGCTGTATTCGTGCGGCAGACCGTACCGCTACTATCGTTGCCGCCACGCTTGGGCAAAGTGGCTAGGCTACACATGTGATTCACGATACGTTCCGGCTGATAAGCTGGAAACGGCCATGTGGGGCGAGATCAGAAAGATTCTCATGAACCCCATGGTCATACCAGGCGCGGTGAAGCTTCGCTCGCATAACAGCGGCCAGGCTGACCCGAAGGCTGAGCTAGAGAAGAAGCTACAGGGTCTAGCAGCACAAGAACACCGCCTTGTACGCCTGTACGCGACGGGTGAAGCCAGCGAAGAAATCATTCAGAAGGAGCTAGCCGAGGTCCGCCGTCAGAAATCGGCCTTGAACGACCGCCTTGCGAAACTCGCCAGCGCCTCAATGCCTGTCCCTGCGATAGACACCGGTCGCTTGACCAAGGCTTGCCAGGCCGTCGCCGCATGGCTGGACAAGGCGGACGCCAACCAGCGCCTAGCCGTCCTAGAGGGCCTCCAGATCAGCCTCCGGGCTGACAGAAACTCCGGCACCGTAAAGGGTGTCCTCCCCGTCGCCATCCCCGCTTTTATCACACTCGAACAATCATCCAGAAGTCCGTGAACATGACGCGCATAAGGTTGATGAACTTGCCGTTGGGCATGGCCGTCCGGTAGACACCCGCGACGGGGTTGCGCCGGGTATCGGCGGCCGCCCGAGGGCGCGTGGTGTAGGCGCCGCTCCCCGGCTCGGGCCCGCCGAGGATGTCATCGCCCGCCATCCCTCCCAAGTGCTGAAGCTTTTCATACCGATCCGGGGTGTGCTGAACGAGCATCTCCCACGTCCTTTCTAGAATGAGAACAGATGTTCTCATTCTAGAAAAGGGATGTCAAGGGGAAGGGCGGCCTGTCGCTGAAGTGAATGCCGGATCGGGCGGTAGGCGCTTTGGACTCGACCCGTTTCTGCGTGATGTGCCCTCTACAGAAGCATCTTCCCGAACGCCTTCATCGTCTCGATATTTCGCCCGTGCTCCTGCAGTTGGATGATGATAAGGCTCACTCCCTGCTTCGCGAAGCGGTCCATCCTATCCTGTATCTCGCGCTTGTCCCCCACCAGGAACCACTCACGCGCCGCCTCCAGCGAGGTCTTCGCCATCGTCGCCCGCTGCTCGATCCACTGCTTCACCTCGGGCGTCTCCTTCGGGTAAAAGGGGATCATCACCGAGCGCCGTATCGCCTTTGGGTCGCGCCCCACCGCCGCGCAATGCGCCTCCAGCGCCGCCGCCTTGGAGGCGTAGCGCTCCGGCGTCGCCGTCGAGTTCCAGTGGTCGGCATGCCTCGCCACGATCTTCAGCGCCACCTTCTCGCCGAATGCCCCGATCGTGATCGGCGGATGCGGCTTCTGTATCGGCTTCGGCATCGCCGGTGCCTTGGTCAGCTGGTAGTATGCACCTTGGAATGTCACCTCCCGTTGCGTCCAAAGCCCCTTGATGATCTGCACCGCCTCATCAAGCCGCTTCAGCCGCTCCCCCGGCGATGGGAACGCTATCCCCAGCGCGTCGTGCTCATACTTGAACCAGCTCGCGCCGATCCCGAACTCCAGCCGTCCATTGCTGATATGGTCCAGCGTCGCCCCCATCTTCGCCAGGATCGCCGGGTGGCGGAACGTGTTGCCGCTTACCAGGGGTCCAAGGCGTATCTTCTTCGTCGCCTGCGCGATTGCCCCCAGCGTCTGCCAGCCGTCCAGAAAGTCCGTCTGCGGGTCCGTCACCAGCGTGCTCGTCGTGCTCACATAGTGGTCCGCCGACCACCCGCTCTCGTACCCGAACTCCTCGCCCTTCTTCCACGTCTCCAAAAACTCCCGCCACTGCACGCCTTCCGAGGCCAGTTGAAAGCCGAACGTGAGTTTTGCCATCGGGACACTCCTCCTGCCAAGCTACGCGCAACTATGCAGAAGCCAAAGCGAGATGGCAAGATGTGAGACTCTGACGATTCCCCCTTCTTTTGGGGGAGAGGGTGGGAAAGCGGTCGGAGGCCTACGGCCGGAGCGGCGCGCTCGCCCGGTGCAGGTGCGCAAAGACCTCTTTGAAAGAGGTGAACGCCCCCGTCTCGTAATAGCTGATGCCCCGCTCTTTGCAGAAGGCCCGCACCGTGGGCTGGATCTTCTTCAGCTGGTAGCGCGGCATGTTCGGGAAAAGGTGATGCTCGATCTGGTAGTTCAGCCCGCCGTAGCAGAAATCCGTCACCGGGTGGCTCACCAGGTTCCGGGCCGTCACCACCTGCTCACGCACATAGTCCGAGCGCTCCTCGTTGCTGATGTGCGCCATCCCCACGTGATTCGGCGAAAAGATCATCCCGTTATACAGCCCCAGCGTCACATGATGGACGACCCCAAAGACCACCGCCATATGCCAGCTCGGCAGTTGCAGCATCAGGAACACGTAGAGCGCGAAGTGCACCGCGATTCCCGCCATCTCCGCCACCGGGTACTTCGCGAACCCCTTCCGGATATGCTTGATGCCGTAATACGTCATGTTCGGCACCTGCAGCATCAGCCAGAAGATGTAGATGTAGGCCTGGATCGCGATCAGCGGTCGTAACAGCTTCGGCCGCGTCTTCGCCTGCGGCGCGAAGAAGGCGATCATCCGGTAGTCCACGTCCGGGTCTTCCTGCAGGTGGTTTGGCGTTGCGTGGTGCTGGTTGTGCTTCTTCACCCACCAGCTGTAGCTGATGCCCAGGAACACGTTCCCCAGCAGCCACCGCGCCGGATGGACGATGCGCCCCTTGCGTAAGAGCTGGTTGTGGCCCGCGTCATGGCCGATCAGCTCGATCTGCCCGCACACCACTCCCATGAAAATGGCGTCCAGGATCAGGATCGCCGGATGGTTGAATGCGATGGCGAGAAAGATGGCAAGCCCAAAGGCCGCCAGCGTCGCCGTGATTTTCACTGGGTAGTAGAGCGGCTTGGGCTTCAGTCCGCTCTGGGAGATCAGGCGGCGCAGCTCCGCGTAGTCCGCGCCGCCGGGGGCTTGTGCCTGTGCCGTGGTCATGCTCGCAGGCCGATTGGGAGACCAGGCGATGGAGCCGCGTTCCGCTTCGTCCGTATTGCGGGCGAAGTGGGGCTGCTAACGGGAGAACCGTCCGCCGCCGCGTGGGGGGCCGCCGGGGCCGCGATCTTCTCGGGCCCGGGCCACATTCACGGTCACCGCGCGCCCTTTCAGCGCCTTCCCGTTCAGCCCTTGGATCGCCGCATTCCCTTCGGTGTCGGACGCCATCTCAACGAACGCGAACCCCTTCGAGCGTCCCGTCTCCCGGTCCATGATCAGCCGCACCGATGTCACCTGGCCGAAGGCCTCGAACGCCTGGCGCAGATCCGCCTCTGCCATCTCGTACGAAAGATTCCCAACGTAGATATTCAACCCGTCGCTCCTTAGTCGTTCTGCTCCCGTCTTCTCGGCTAGCCCGCCCCCGCTTTCGGCACCAGTGACTGGGAGCGTTAAGCCAGGGAGCTATCACTCAGATTCCAGGAGTTTCATTCAGTATATCAGATTCGGACAAATCCCGGCTGCGGCTTCACGCCTTCCTCACAACCGTGGATTGCTCCTTCACGTCCCGTTCACACGCCGTTCCTAGTGTATGAGAGAATCGAAACTTGGTGGAGGTGTGCCATGGCTGGTGAATCGTCCGGTTCTGCGAAAGAGGCTCGCCGCGATCCCTTCCGCATGCCGCGCAGGCTTGAAGAGCTCCTCGATGAGCCCCTTCCTCGTTTCCTGCGCCGCAAGCCCTCCGCCTTCCGCCACTGGGCCTTCTCTCCCTGGGCCCTCCGTGAATGGGCCTACGATGAAGGCGCCTGGCTTCCGCCCATAGACGTCATCGAAAAGAACGGCGTCATGACCATCCGCGCCGATCTTCCCGGCGTGAAGCTGGAAGAGGTCAAGGTCTCCGCCAAGGAGACCTCCCTTATCATCGAAGGCAAGCGCCAGGAAGACCCCGACGTGCATGACGAGGACTACCACGTCGCCGAGCGCATCTCCGGCGATTTCCGGCGCGCCGTCTCCATCCCCGGTGGGATAGATGCCAACGCCATCACCGCCTCTTATAAGGATGGCGTCCTGGAGGTACGCATCCCCCTCGGTCCCAAGCGCGCCTCCGGCGGCACCACCATCAAGGTGAACGCCCAGTGACCTCCGCGACCTCAAATAAGCCGACACCCTCGCCGCCTGCCGCAAAAGGTTCCCACCTTGGCCGCTATCGGGAGATCGCCACCGTTCTCTCCCGACGCGGCCTCGTGCATCTGCTGCACATGGTCACCAATAGATTCACGCCCGCCCGCTTCTTCCGGCGCGGCCGCCCTCCCCTGGCCGATACCAAACCCGAGGAGATCCGGAAAGCTCTCGAGGAGTTGGGAACCACCTTCATCAAGCTCGGCCAGATTCTCTCCACCCGTCCCGACCTGGTTACTCCTGCCTACCAGGCCGAGCTCACCAAGCTCCAGGACACCGCCCCGCCGGTGCCCGCCGCCGAGATTAGGCGAGTGATCGAAGGATCCCTCGGCAAGCCGGCCTCCCAGCTCTTCGCCACCTTCGATGATCGTCCCCTCGCAGCTGCCTCCATCGGCCAGGTCCATGCCGCTACCCTGCACGATGGCACGGAAGTCGTCGTGAAGGTGCGGAGGACCCACGTCGTGGAAAAGGTCGAGCTCGACCTGGAGATTCTCCAGTCCATCGCCCGCCGTGCCCAGCGCGCCTGGGACTGGGCCGAGCGCTACGACCTGGAAGCCCTCGTCCGCGAGTTTTCCGAGACCATGAAGCGCGAGTTGGACTACCGCTTGGAGGCCCGCAACGCCCAGCGCTTCGCCCTCATGTTCGGGCGCTCGAGCGATATCCATATCCCCAAGATCTTCCCCGAGTTTTGCACCGATGAAATCATCACCATGGAGCGCATCCGCGGCATCAAGATTGCCGACCGCGCCGCCCTCGAAAAGGCGGGCATAGACCCCCACAAAGTCGCCGATGCCGCCGTCAACGCCTTCCTGAAGATGGTCTTCGAAGAAGGCTTCTACCACGCCGACCCGCACCCGGGGAACTTCTTCGTCGAAGATGGCGGCCGCATCGGCATCGTGGACTTCGGCATGGTCGGTACCCTCGATCCCGGTACCCTCGAAGGCCTCATGGGCCTCCTCCAGGCCTACCTGGAAGATAACCCGGACCGCCTCGTGGACGCCCTGGAAGACCTCGGCGCCACCGCCACCGATTCCGATCGCGTCGCCCTTCGCGAAGATATCGCCTTCCTCACGGAGAAGGTTAAGACCCACGGATTCGACGAGATCAACATGGCCGAGCTCGTCAATGACCTCATGGCCGTCGCCCGTGAGCACTACCTCCGCGTCCCATCCCGTATCGCCATGCTCTTTAAGGCCCTCGCCATGGCGGAAGCCGTCGGCGCCCAGCTCGACCCCAAATTCAACCTCACCTCGCGCCTGCGCCCCTACGTCAAACGCTTCCTCTGGGGCGATAAGTCCTTCAAGCGTCAGGCCGGCAAGTTCTTCCAGGCCGGCCGCGATATGGTCGCCCTCACCACAGAGTTCCCCGTCCGCCTGCGTCGCATCCTGGGCGATATCGAGCGCGGCGGCATCGGCGTCAACGTCCGCCACGCCGGACTGGAGGATGCCGTGGCCCGTATCGAACGCTCCGTCAACCGCCTCATCGTCGGCGTCTTGGCCGCCGCCTTTGTGGTTGGCCTTGCTGTGGTCCTTGCGGCCACGAACCTGCCCGGCAAGCACCACTGGCTCGTCATATTCTTCGTGGTGGGTTTTGCTCTCGTCTTGGCTATGGGCCTCTACCTAGCCTGGCGACTCTCCCATCAGCGCCGCCGCTAGACCTTCACCGCGATCCGCTCCGCCCCGGCATAGATATTGAAGCTTTCGCCCCGCGCGAACCCAACCAGCGTCATCTTGAACTCCCGCGCCAGCTCGATCGCCAGGCTGGAGGGCGCGCCCACCGCCACAACCATCGCGATCCGCGCCGCCAGCGCCTTCTGCATCAGCTCCCAGCTCGCGCGTCCGCTTAGAACGGCGATGGACCCCTCCGGCAGCGCCGTCCCCTTCAGCACATACGAGCCGATCAGCTTGTCCATCGCATTGTGCCGCCCCACGTCTTCACGGAGGGCCAACAGCCTGCCCTTGGCATCAAAGAGCGCCGCCGCGTGCAGTCCCCCCGTCCTCCGGAAGACCGACTGCGCCTTTACCAACCTCTCGCCAAGCCCGGAGATGACCGAAGCTCCCACGATCGGCCCCTTGCCCGCAATCGGTTGCACTCCCCGTACCCGCAGCGCATCGAGCGATGCCTTCCCGCACACCCCGCAGCTGGACGTCATATAGAAATTGCGCGTCAGCAAGCGCGGATCGAACGGCACCCCAGCCTTCAGGCACACGTGGATGACGTTGTCATCCTCAAAAGGGAGCGGCTCACTCCGCATCCGCAGCACCGGAAGTTTCGCATCGCCCGGCAGCGCCTCCGTCACCTCTTCGATGGCTCCCCCTCCGCCGATGATCCCCTCCGTGAGCAGAAATCCTGCGGCAAGCTCGGCATCATGCCCTGGCGTCCGCATCGTCACCGCCACGCTATGCGCCTGCCGCCCTCCCTTCCCTCGCGTCACCACCCGGATCTCCAGCGGCTCCTCCGTCGTCGCCGCATCCTTGGCCGCGCGCAGCCGCCCGCCCGTCACGCGGCCTATCGCCACCGTCTTCGTCATCATGGCCCTCTTACGCATAGTAGTCCGCTGCAATCCTATCTATCTTATCCCGCTTATACGCCTCCTTCCCGCATCCCCTCTCCCCCAGGTTGCACCCTCAACCCACCCTCCGCCTCCGGTAGGGGCTGGCCTTCCCGCAGGGCTCCGATACGTCGGAGAGGCCAGCCCTCCCCCTCTGCTGCCCTAAGGAGCGGCGATGCTTCTCATCGCCACGACGAACGGGCCTACGCCAACTGGGTTGCCTCGCAACCCAAATCCCCATCTGGCGTAGGGGCGGCCCGATACCATCGGGCGAACGCGGCGCGTGTCCTCACTCCGTGTGTCGCACCGGAGCGCCCCTCTCCAACCCCACCCCCCAGGTTGCACCCGCAACCCTCGCACCGTCTTCCGGTAGGGGCTGGCCTTCCCGCAGGGCTCCGATACATCGGAGAGGCCAGCCCTCCCCCTCTGCTGCCCTAAGGAGCGGCGATGCTTCTCATCGCCACGACGAACTGGCTACGCTGTCCGGGTTGCTCCCGCAACCCCTACCCCTTCCTTCGCGTGCTCGTCTTCGAGCTACGGAAGGGGCCAGGGGTTAGGTCGCCCCTACCCCCGCACCACCCGCACCGTCGTGTTGTAATCCGGTATCCCGCACACGGGGTCCGTCGCTCCTCGGCGCAGCAGCACATTCCCCTCCGGCCAATGCACCTGGATGTTGCGTTCCTTCACCGGCGCAATCTTGCACCGCCCCGCCATCTCCCCCACATCGGAAATAAGCCGTAGCGCATCCCCCTCCTTCAGCCCGAGCGACTCCGCATCCGCCTTGCTCATCAGCACGTCATCCCGTTTTGCCCCCGTTAGCGGGTCCCGCTCCGCCTGCACCATACTGTTGAACTGCCTCCCCCGCCGCGTGCTGAGGAGGAACCACCCCTCGGGTATCACCATCTCCGGCGGCCTCAGCGATGCAAAGTGCGCCTTTCCATCCTTTGTCGGGAACAAAGCTCCTTCGCACAATCGAGCACCGCCCCACTGGAAGGCATCCCCCTGCTTTTTCAGGTGCTGGATGCCCTCATAGAACGGCACCGCTTTGGGGATCTCGTCTCGTATCGCCTGGCAGTCCTTAAAGTCAATCAGATGCCCCATCTCCGGCCGCACGCCCTTGGCGATTTCCATAAAGATGTCGAACTCCGCCTTCGCCTCGCCGATCCGTCTGCCCTGTATCTCCGGGCTGAAATAAACCCGACGCTCCGTAGACGTCTCCGTCCCTCCTCCGCGCTGCTCATACCGCGTCTGCGCCGGCAGCAGCACCACCGTCTCCGCTGGGTCCGTCAGCATCTGCGTCGTCACCACGATGTCCTGGTGCACGCGAAGCGGCACTCGCGCCAGCGCCTCCTCCACGAACTGCGGCTCCGGCAGCGTCTCCAGAAAATTCCCGCCTACGGAGTAGAGCACGTCCAGCTTCCCCGCGTGCGCCGCGTCAATGGACTCCACGGCGGAAAGCCCCCGCCACGTTGGGACCGGGAAACCCCACAGCCGCTCCAGCGCCCAGGCATTCTCTTCGTTCATCGCCATGCCGCCGGGGTAGTCCCACGGCACCGCGCCCATCTCCGCGCCCCCCTGGACGCCGCTGTGCCCCCGGATCGCCATCAGCCCGCACTTCTCTCTCCCCACGAACCCCTTCGCCAGCATCAGGTTCACCAGCGACTTCACATTCTCCACGCCGAAGCGATGCTGCGTGATCCCCATGCTCCATACGATCACCGCGCTCTTCGCCGAGGCGAACTCCTTCGCGAAGGCCAGCATCTCCTCCCGCGACGACCCTGAGAACCGCTCCAGCATCTCCCACGATTGCCCCTCCACCGCCGCCTTCGCCTGTCCATAGTCCGCCGTGTGCTTCGCGATGAACTCGGCCTCCACCCACCCCTGCTCGATCAGGTGCTTCAGCACGCCGTTGAAAAAGGCGATGTCTCCGCCTGTGTGGATCAGGAAAAACCGGTCCGTCAGCTTCGTGCCGAAGACCGCGCTCTCCATCACGGAGGGCACCCAGTACCGCTCCAGCCCGGGCTCCTTATACGTGTTCACCACCAGCACCTTGGAGCCCTGCTGCTTTGCATAAAAGAGATACTTCGTCGTCACCGGCTGGTTGTTCGGCACGTCGCTCCCCACAAAGATCAGCAGGTCAGACCCCATCCAGTCGTTGTACGAACACGTCGTCGCGCCGACCCCGATCGTCTCCTTCAGCGCCGTCGTGCTGGGCGCGTGGCAGATCCGCGATGAGTTGTCTACGTTGTTGCTCCCCATGAACCGCCATGCCTTCTGCGCCGCGTAGTAGGCCTCGTTTGTGATCCCTCTCGAAGTCAGGTAGAGCGAGATGCGGCGCGGGTCCGTCGCCCGGATGCGCTCTGCGATCAGCGTCAGCGCCTCATCCCACGTCACCCGGGAAAAGCCCGCCTCGCCCCTTCGACGTGCCATCGGGTACGGCAGTCTCCCCAGGTCGCGTAGCTCCTTGGAGCTCATGCCCCTCAGCGCCGCCGCGTCCTTCAGCTTGCCGATGTCCATCGCCCCCATCGTGTTCAGGCGCAGGAGATTCAAGCGCACCGTGCACAGGTGGAGCCCCTTCATCGTGAAGTCGTGGAGGCCCGTCGTCCCCAGCGCGCACCCGTCGCATACCCCCTTGGAGAGCACGCGCCAGGCGTACGGCAGCGAATCCCGGTTCGCCCATGCCGCCTTCACCATGTCCTTATAGTGGTTCGGCTTCACCTGGCCCGCGCCGTTGGGCATCAGTCCCGCCCACCGCGAAGGCCGCCACATCGTGAACTTCATCGCTTATGCTCGTTCGGAGAACGAACGCTCCTCAATGCTGTCGTAGCTCCGTCCCGCTCGTCTTCGCTATCCGTCCCTGCCCTACTTCACCATCCCTCTTCCCAGGGGAAATCGCCTAGATTCTACACCACCGCATCCGCCTGCACCCTCTATCCCCCTGCCTCCCCCTCGTTCCTGCGTTCCTCAGTTTCCATGTTCCCTTCCCATCTCTGTGCTCTCCGTGCCTTCGGCGGATTATCTTTCCTTTCCTCCCAATCTTCTTCATCTGTGTAATCTGTGGATAAACATCCTGACCTCCCGCTCTTGACGCTGATGCTTATACTGAAAGTGAAGGGTATAGGCGGCAATGGCGCGTAGCCCTTCCCCTGGCCAGGGAAGCCGCGACGCGCCATGAAACGGCGGAGGCAAAGGAGGATCGATCCGGATGTGGCACGTGGGTTCATCGGCTGCCCAGCGGTCTCCCGGTGAACGGCCGCCGCCCATAAGGCGCTTGCGCCGATGGGCTGTGCGTCTCTTCGAACTACCGCAGGCTCACAAGCGGGATTGGCTGGCAGACAACTGTCGCCATGGGAACGTAGGCTGCTCTTGCCTCGGCAAGATTCCCAGTCCGCCTCCGGCGGACGCTCCATTCTCGCACCCGCGCCTCACTCGTCCCGTCATGAAGGGACCGCCGTCCGCCGCCTGCGCCCTCTCCCACCGCGAATCTCCAAGAAAGGAACCCCGCTCGATAAGCAAACCCGAGATGATGCGCGTACCATAGGCGCATGCCGAAATCACAGCTGAGCCTGGTCATCCTGGCCGGCGGCCAAGGGCGCCGCATGGGCCGCCCCAAGGCCGCTCTCCCATTCCAGGGCCGGCCCATGCTCACCCATATCCTCGCTCGCCTCTCCGGCCTGACCGACGATTGCATCGTCGTCACCAGGGATGGCCGCGCGCCCGTGCCTCTCCCCAAAGGGGTGCGACTCGTCAAGGACCTCTTCCCCGGCCAAGGGCCCCTCTCTGCCGCCGTCGCCGGTCTGCGAAAGGCGCGCTACCCTGTCGCCGCTATCCTCTCCTGCGATCTCCCCCTCGTCTCGCCCCAGGTGCTGGACGCTCTCACCGGGCTGCTCACCCCTCTCCATGAGGCCGCCGTTCCCGTCATCTCGCGCCGTCCCCAGCCGCTCCATGCCATCTACCGCGCAACCCCCGCCGCCAAAGCCGGCCTCCAGGCGCTTACCTCAGGGACACGTAGTATGCAGAGCCTGCTGGCGCTCCTAGATGTCCGGTGGGTTCGCGAAGCCGACCTGTCCCGTCTTCCCCGGTGGCGCGACTCATTCGCCAACGTCAACACCCCTGGAGACCTCTCCCGTGCCTGGGGAAAAGCCCGCGGCGCTACCCGGCCACCGGCGCCAACTTCCTCTTTGTCACCTTCTCCACCGCTTCGCGCAAAGCGGCCATCGTAACCGGCTTGCCCAGCACCATATCCACGTTCGTAGGCTTCTCCCCAGAGGCGTTCAGGATGTCCCCAAATCCCGTGAGTAAGAAGACCGGCGTCTTTGGGGAGACCTTTTTCACCCGGGCGGCGAGCTCGTCCCCGTTCATCCCCGGCATGGCCCGGTCGGTGATTACCAGGTCTTACGCCCGGCTCCGGAAGAGGTCGAACCCCTCGCGCCCGTCCTTCGCCGTCACCGCCGTATGCCCGTCCCTCGAGATGAACTGCGAAAGCATGAACCTGATGTCCTCTTCGTCCTCCACCACAAGGAGCGAGAGTGGTCGTGCGGAGGTTCCTAGGGACTTCATAACGTTCTCCTCGGCGCTCCTCTGGTATGTGGGCAGGCGGATTGTGAACGTCGTCCCCTCGTCTGGCGCGCTTGCCACGTCAATCTTCCCCTTGTGGCGCTTGATGATGCCGTAGGTCACCGCTAGGCCCAGGCCGCGCCCGCGACCCTCCTTCGTCGAGAAGAAGGGCTCGAAGCAGCGCATCCGCGTCTCCTCGGACATGCCTTTCCCGGTGTCCGCAACCTCAAGCACAACCCAGGATCCTTCAGGCCGCAGGGAGACTGTAATTGAGCCGCTTTTGGGCATGGCGTCTGTGGCGTTTAGGATAAGATTCACCAGGACTTCCCGCAGCTCCGATGGGTCTCCGAACGCCGGCGGCGTCTCTTCCACCGCCTGCGTGACCTGTATCTCGATCCCTGCGGCCAGCGCCTGGTCCTTCCACCTGGGTTGTGTCGTCAGGATCGCCTCGTCAATCAGGCTCTTCATCTCCACCGCGTCGAAGTCATCCTCGGACTCTGTGTTGACATAGAAGCCCCGGAGCCTGCGCACCATGGCCGCGATATCCTTGGCGTTGGTGTTGATGGACTTCAGGTAGCGGAGCGCCATCTCCTGATCCTGAAGGTCCTCCGGGTTGCTCATCATCAGGTCGCTGAAGCCCAGCACCGGGGAGAGGGCGTTGTTGATGTCATGGGCGATCCCGCTGGCAATCTGGCCCAACGCGGTCAAGCGCTCCTGCTTGACCACCTGGCGGTGAGCGCGTCGCTCGTCTTCGTACAGCTGGGTATTGCGCACCACCAGCGCCATCTGACCGGCCGCAGAGCGCAGAAAGTCCAGGTCCGTCCGGGGCGGCGCTCCTTGCGGCAGCCCGGCGATAAGCAGGCCGATGAACTCATCATGCGCGTTCATCGGCATAGTGACGATCCGCTTCGTTCCCGCTGGGAAGGCGGCGCGCAGGTCGGCGAGTGGCTCCGGGAGCGCCTCAAGGGGCGGCGACTGCTCATTTCGGAGGGTGCGCACACCGGCGGCGTCAATCTTGAGCGAAGGGGCGCCGCGCTCCCACGTGCCGCTGCCCCCCGCGATGCCGGCGGGCGTCAGCCTATCCGGTGATTGCTGGCTGAAAAGATAGGCCAGAATGGCTGACTTGGGCAGTGTCTGCTGGATCACCGCCACGGCATGGCCCACTGCCACTTTGGTCTCCGGCGATTCGGCGCTGGCTCGTGACACCGCCGCCAGCGAAGTCAGGCGGCGGGCATGGGCGGCTACCCGCTCTCTATCTCGTTGGGCCGTCTCGATGAAGAGGACCATCAGCGTCGCCATGCCCAGGATAAAGGCCACTTGGATGGAGTTATCACGCAGCTCATCCGGGCGCGGGTCCCGACCGAAGATATATGGGGCGAGGATGAAAGGGATAGAGGTCAGCCCAGTGACGATGGTGACTACCGCGCCGCCCTTCCACCGGAGCGTCAGCGCGGCATAGACGATGATCAGGAGGAACTCGGCCTCATGCAGGATGTGGAGGCGGAAATACGGCAGGCTGCCGATCACCTGACGGAAATCAGGGATATACGTAAGATAGTGCAGCATCCCGTGGACGACTACCGCCGTCGTCACGATGACGGCATGGATGAGCCGGTACTTCCGGTCAAAGAGGAAGTTGGGTAGCCAGCGCAACCTCTGCCCCTTCCAACAGACCTGCGGTTATGTCCTATCTGAGAAGCTGCCCTCGTTGCAAGTGAACGTTAGCCTAACGCCTCCGGTATTGTGACACATCGGTGAAAGCCCCCAAAACTAGATGCCCCACGGAACTCTTACGTTCGTGCTGTCCAGGAGGAGCGATAGGTGTCCCCACCCATGCACGCTGAAGCACGAGGTGAGAGGCTAAGGGTGCGAAGTTTCTATCCTCGGAACGGCGGGGAGTGAGGCCAAGGAGGACGCCATGAGACATGAGGTTCGCAGGGGTGGCTTTACGGATAGCGACGCGGAGGTCGCGACGCTCTTTCGTCTGGCGCTGGACAAGGTGGGCAACCCGCCGATGTCTGCCGCGACGTCTGAAACCATCGAGATGACGGTGCCGATAGGGCAGATCACGATGGGCACGCCCCACTGGACAGTCGTCTACGCGCCGATCTAAACCCGGCTAGTCCCGGTTCTTGAAGCGGGCCGAAAGCGCCTCAACTAGGGCCTGGGTCGTGTGGCGTTCCGGAAGGACGTCCACCTGGAGCCCCTGCTGTTTCGCGCTCTGCGCCGTGGCCGGGCCGAGGCATGCAAGGAGCGACTTCCCTAGGGAGAGGCCTCCGCTGCCCGCGAGCGATGTGAGACTGTAGACGGCCGCCGAACTTGTAAGCGTCACGGCGTCTACCCCGTTCGCCAATGCTGCTTTCAGGTCAGCCTCAACCCCCGGCGGAATCTTGGTGGCGTACAGATCCACTTCCCGTACCCGCGCGCCCATCTGGGCAAAGGCCTCGCCTAGGCTCTTGCCTCCCTCTTCCGCCCGGTGCAGCAGGACCTGTTCCCCTGCTGTAGCGTGCTCTTGAACGGCGGCCGTCACCGCTGCGATGCTGAAATCGGCGGGCACGGCGTCAGGCTCGATGCCTCGGGCGTTCAGCGCCGCAACCGTCGCTGAGCCGATGGCGCAGACCTTTGCTCCCGCCAAGGCGCGGCTATCTTTGCCAAGGGCCTTAAGCCTGGCGAAGAAGAACTCCACGCCGACGGGGCTGGAGAAGACGAGCCAGCCGTAGCGGGAGAGCTCGGCGATGGCGCGATCGAGGATGGGATTCTTCTCAAGAAGCGTGAACTCCAGCAGAGGCACGTCCACCGCCATCGCGCCCGCCTCTTCCAGGCGCTGGATGAGGCCGCTCGCCTGTTGCCGCGATGACGTGACCAGGATGCGCCTGCCGAACAGCGGTCGCTCTTCGAACCAGGCGAGGCGCTTGCGAAGGCGGACGACTTCCCCGACGACGAGGACGACGGGCGCGGTCAGATTCGCCTCCAGCCCGCGCTGTCGGATGTCCCCCAGGGTGGCCGTCACAACACGCTGGTGCGGCTCCGTGCCCCACTGGACCAGGGCCGCCGGTGTCTCAGGGCTGCGGCCCTCGCGCAGCAGCGCCGCTGTAAGCTCTTCCAGCCCTTCCCAGGCCATAAGGGCCACGATGGTGCCATCGGCTGTGGTGAAGCGCCTGCGAGCGTCTGTGGCGTTGGGCAGGCCGGTGCCGCTGACGACGGTAAAGGAGGATGACGCCTCCCGGTGCGTGACGGGGATCCCGGCATAGGCGGGAGCCGCGATGGCCGAGCTGATGCCGGGGACGATGGCGAAGCGGATGCCCGCCTGGGCCAGCGCCTCCGCCTCCTCACCGCCTCTTCCGAAGACGAAAGGGTCGCCGCCTTTGAGCCGGACGACAACCTTCCCTTCCTTGGCCTTCCGGACCAGGAGGTCGTTGATGCTTTCCTGAGTCGCCGAGTGTGCGCCGCGGGCCTTGCCGACGCTGATGCGCTCGGCGCCGGGCTTGGCATAACGCAGGAGCCTGGAGTCCACCAGGCGGTCATAGATAACCACGTCGGCCTGCTGGAGGAGCTGCCGGCCGCGCACGGTGATAAGCCCGGGATCGCCGGGGCCTGCGCCGACGAGATAGACGGTGCCGGGAGAGGCGGGATGTGTGGCCGTCATCGCGCCGCCTCCTTGACCGTCTCTTTGGTCAGCGCATGGAGCACCTTGGCAAGGGCCTTTTGGGATTCGCCTGATCGAACCAGGGCGAGCAGGTCAGGCGTGATGGCCTCCTGCCAGCGCTTGGGGATGGCCTTGAGTTTGCGCTTGCGCAGCTCGAGGCGTGCGGCGGAGAGGACGTCGGACAGGTCTGCCCACTGGAGGGCGTTCGCCGTGGCAAGCTCCTCCCGGAGCTTGCGGGCCAGGGCCGGGCTTGCCCCGCTGGTGGAGATAGCGATAGTCACCTGGCCGCGCTGGACTACGGCAGGGGTGAAGAAATCCCCGAGATCTTGCACGTCAACGATGTTCAAGAGCACGCGCCGCGATTCCGCCTCTTTCGCGATGTCCCGGTTCACATCGGCGGCGCTCGTCGCCGCGATGGCAAGGTAGGCGCCCTTCAGGTCGCCGGGGAGATAGGGGCGCTGGATAAGGGTTATCGCGCCGCTTTTCGCCAGGTCGCGCAGGGCAGGCGTGGCGGAGGGGCTGATGACGGTCACGTTCGCATCGCACTCCAGCAGGCCGAGCGCCTTATGGGTCGCCACTTCGCCGCCGCCGATGACAAGGCACTTGCGCCCCCGAAGGGTGAGGAAGACGGGGTAGTTCCTGGGCATCAGCGCACCTCCGTCCCATGGGGAAGAAGGAGGCACGGCTCGCCCCACTGCTCTCTGGTACCCAGGCTCCAGGCCGTCGGCTCGCCCTCGGGCTTCAGGCGGATGCCGTCGTTGCCGCCGAAGACGAGGAGGGCGGTGCCATCGCCGGAGTCTTCCACGGTGGCGGCGTAGGCCTGGCACACCCCTTCGCGTGACCAGCCCACCACTTCGCACCAGGCGTCCTTGCCCGTGGGGAGGGAGGTCCAGACGGCGCGCACGGGGCGCGGCTGTTCGGCCACGCTGAACATCCGGTTCACCGTCATGGGGCTATTCGCCCCTTCCTCCACGTTCACTTCGATGTACCGGCTCACAGCTCCACACTTTCGCTGGTGCGCATGGCTTCGGCCTCTTCCAGGAGGCGCTCCGCCAGCGGGTACGACTCTTCTTTCCGATAGTCCAGGGCCGAGAGGGAGATGGCCCTCCAGACGATGCCTGTGGAGACCTGGGCATCCACGGACTTGCCCAAGGGAGGCACTTTCACGCCAAGGGCCCGGGCCATCAGCGTCGCTGCCCGGAGGCCGGAGGGCGTGAGATAGCAGCGGGTCACCGCCTTCCCATTATGCAGAAGCGTGACGCCATTTTTCGTCTGGCGCAGGGTGACAGGCAGGCGCGCCCTCGGATGAGCGATGAGGCGCTCGCCGTATTCCAGAGCCTTTTTTCTGCTGGGGGCCATAGCTGCCTCGGTCCAGGGTTCAGGAAGCGTGGAGCAGGGCCTTGTTCTCACCCTCACCCTTGCTCCTGGAACCCTGATCCTTTTCCTCTAGACCGCGCACTCGCCTTCGCCGCGCTCCACCTTGTAGAGGATGGTCTTGTCCCAATCCATGTACATGGTGATGCTCTGGGGGCCAAGGGCGGGAATCTCGTTGTGCTTGGCGGCAAGGGCTTCAAAGGGCTTGAGGCCCACGCGCGCTACGAAGGGATTGAACTCTTCGCCAGGGTTCCGGTTCTCCTTGTAGTAGGTGAGGACGTCTTTCACGAAGTCCGGCGTGCGCTTGGAGGGAACCTTCACGCCGGAGAGGCGCTTGCCGAAGGTGAGGCCGTCCACGTGGGTCTCCATGCCGTAGTTGCCGCCGAGGAAGACTTCGTACGAGGGGACCTGCTGGCCGCCGGGACCCTTCATGGCCGCGCCGTGGAAGCCGATGTTGGCGATGTGGTGCTGGCCGCAGCCGTTGGGGCAGCCGCTCCCCTTGATGTGAACCTTCTGGATCAGGGGATCGTTCAGGAGATCGCCCCAGGACTTCATCGCATCCATGAGGGCGCGCCCGAGCCCCATGGTTGACGTGATGCCGAGCTTGCAGCTATCCGTTCCAGGGCAGGTGATCACGTCCGTGACGGCGTTGACGCCCGGATTCGCGAAGCCGAGGGCCTTGAGGCCCTTCCAGACATCGTAGAGGTTCGCTTCCGGGATCCAGCGCAGGAGGATGTTCTGCTCCGGCGTGACGATGCCGCGCCCGCCTGTGTATCTGCGAAGGAGCTCGGCGAGGGGCTTGTACTGGTGGGTGTGGATATCGCCGGAGGGGATGTTGGCGTAGACGGCGTAGTAGCCCTTCTGCTTCTGGGCGACGACGTTGGTCTTTCTCCAGGCGGCGAAGTCCGGCTCGTGGTGCTGGTGGCCGTTCTTGGAGACCGCTGGGGGCGTCTCCTTGTAGATATCGTCCACGCCCATGTAGGGAGTGGGGTCAATGGGGCCGATGCTCTTGAGCTCTTCATCCACTTGAGCGCGCACGGCCTCGATGCCGATCTTGTCCACCAAGACTTTGATGCGGGCCATCATGCGGTTCTTGCGCAGCATGTCCGCCTTGTTGAAGACGGTCCAGGAGGCCAGGGAGACGCGCAGGATATCCTCCGCCGGGATGAACTCATAGAGCGTCTTGGCCAGGCGGGGCATGATGGAGGTGCCGCCGCCGATGTAGACCTTGAAGCCCTTCTTGCCGTCCTTGATCTTGGCGACGAAGGAGAAGTCGTTGATCAGGGTGACGACTTCATCGTGCTTCCCGCACCCGGAGAAGGAGGTCTTCCACTTGCGGGGGAAGCTCTGGGTGACGGGGTGGCGTAGGCCGAAGCGCACATAGGCCGCCAGGTAAGGTGTGGGGTCGAAGGTCTCATCCGGGCAGATGCCCGCGAGGGGCGAGCCGGTGACGTTACGGACGGTATTGCCGCATCCTTCGCGGCTGCTGAGGCCTGCCTCGGCGATGACGCGCATGAAGCCGGAGCAGTCCTCCAGCTTCATGTGATGGACCTGAAGATTCTCCCTGGTGGTCAGGTGGCCCTTCTTGAGGGGCGCGTACTGTTCGATGGCTTCGCCAAAGGCCTCCAATGCCTCCGGTGTGATGATGCCGCCGGGGAGCTTCACGCGGATCATCTGGCGGTCCGGCTGGCGCTGGCCGTAGGTGCCCTGGCGCAGGCGCAGGGGGATAAAGACCTTCTCCTCATATTCCCCGGCGCGGAACTTGGCGATGTTGGACTCCAGGGTCTGGATCTCATCCTCCATGTAGGGGATGATGCCGTTCTTCATCTTTTTCGCCAGGGTGAGGCTTTCGCGGTGGATGTCTGCCTGGTGCCTGGGTTGCGCTGTTTCTGCCATGGGACTCTTGCCTCTTCTAGCCGTGAGAGACGGCGGTGATATGGTCTAGTTCGCCTTCGGCGCTTTTGCTTTTGGGGCCACGTGCAGGCCGCATTCGTCCTTCTCGAACCCTTCCCAGCGCCCGGCGCGGGCATCTTCGCCCGGCTTGGTGATTCGGGTGCAGTAGGTGCAGCCGATGCTCTTAAAGCCCCGGCCAAGAAGCGGGTTCACGATGATTTTGTGGTCGCGAACGTAGTGCCAGGCTTGGTCTTCCGTCCAGGAGGCCAGGGGGTTCACCTTCACCACGTCAAAGCCTTCATCCCACTGGAGGACGGGCGTGGCCTCGCGCGATTTAGACTGGTCTTTCCGGAGGCCGGTGATCCAGGCGTCCACCGTGGCCATGGCCTTGCGGTTGGGCTCCACCTTGCGCAGGTCGCAGCACTTGTCCGGGTCGCGCTTCCACAGCTCCGGACCGAACTTGGCCGCCTGCTGGTCCGGCGTGTACTCGGACTTATAGGCCTCCACCTTGATGCCGTACTTGGCCTCCACCTTGCGGAGCGTCTCGTACGTCTCAGGAAAGAGGAAGTCTGTGTCCAGGTAGAAGACGCGGACATCGTGCTTGAGCTTCACCGCCATATCCAGTAGCACCATGCCTGATGCGCCGCCGAAGGAGCAGGCGAGGAGCAGCCGGGGATGGAACCGGTTGATAGCCCAGGAGAGCAGCTCCTGAGGCTCCGCCTTCTCCATGCGCTTGGCGTATCCGCCGATGTTCTCTTGCGTGATCTTTTCCACAGTCGCCATCGTCGCGTCCTTCCTAGGCCTCCAACAAGCCCTGGGCCTTCAGGTAATCAACGACCTTCTGGACGGAATCCTTCACATGCAGTTTAGACGTATCGAGGGTGATTTCGGGTTTCTCCGGCACTTCGTAGGGGTCGTCCACGCCGGTGAAGCCCTTCATGAGACCCGCGCGGGCCTTGGCGTAGAGCCCCTTGCGGTCCCGGGTCTCGCAGACTTCAACGGGGGTGGAGACGTAGACCTCCACAAAGGCGCCGTACTGGGCGATCATCTCCCGCACCTCGCGGCGGATGGAGGCGTAGGGCGCGATGGGGGCGCAGATGGCTATGCCGCGATGCTTGGTTATCTCGCTCGCCACATAGCCGATGCGGCGGATATTCAGGTCGCGGTGCTCCTTGGAGAAGCCCAGCTCGCTGGAGAGCATCTTGCGGACGTGGTCGCCGTCCAGCAGGGTGACGGGCCTGCCGCTGCGCTCCATGAGCTTGGCCAGCAAGGCGTTGGCGACTGTGGACTTGCCGGAGCTGGGCAGGCCGGTGAAGAAGACGGTGAAGCCTTGGGCGGCCTTCGGCGGGTAGGTGCGCCGCAGCTCCTGGACTACTTCCTTGTAGGAGAACCACTCCGGGATATCGCCGCCGCTGTTGAGGAGGTTGCGCAGCTCCGTGCCGGAGACGTTGCCGATCTTGGCGCCCGTAGGCACTTCCGAGCGGGGGACGTAAGTCTTCTGGTTCTCCAAGTAGACCATCTCTTCAAACATGTGGATGGTCATGCCGAGCTCGGCCTGATGCTTCTGGGTGAGCGTCTGGGCGTCATAGGGGCCGTAGAAGGGCTTGCCTGTAGAGTCGTTGCCCGGGCCTGCATGGTCCCGCCCCACGATGAAATGGTTGGCGCCGTAGTTCTTCCGGATGATGGCGTGCCAGAGAGCCTCGCGGGGGCCGCCCATGCGCATGGCGAGGGGCAGGAGGCTGAGGGCGCGCCTCTGCTCCGGGTAGTAGGGCATGATGGCCTGATAGCAGCGCACGCGGGAGAAGTAGTCCACATCGCCCGGCTTGGTCATGCCGACGACGGGATGCAAGAGCAGGGCATCGGCCTTGGAGACTTCCAGCGCGCGCTGGGTGAGGGTCACGTGGGCGCGGTGCATGGGGTTGCGCGTCTGGAAGGCGACGATATTGCGCCAGCCGCGCTTCTGGAAGAGGGCGCGCAGCTCCGTCGGGGTGTGGCGCAGTTCATTGAAGGTGTACTGCGGCGGCAGCTCGATGCCTTCGATGGGCCCGCCGAGGTAGACGGGGTTGCTCTGCTTGAGCAGGGTGAAGACGCCGGGGTGCAGGGTGTCTTTGGTGCCGAAGACCCGGAGGGCCTCTTGCTCGCGATCCGGCTTCCACATATCGCCGACGGTCATAACGGCCAGGACCATGCCTTCCGGATGGCGCAGGGCGATCTTTTGCCCTTTGGTGAGTTTGCTCGAGAACTCCTCCGTCACATCCAGCGTGATGGGCATAGGCCACAGGGCGCCGGAGGCGAGGCGCATCTCTTTGCAGACCCGCAGGTAGGACTGCTCCCCAAGGAAGCCTGCAAGGGGGGAGAAGGCGCCGTTGAGGAGCATCTCGATATCGCAGACCTGCCTTGCCGTCAGGTCCCAGCTTGGGAGGGCCAAAGCCTCTTTCTTCAGCGCCGCGGCCTTGGAGGCATCCGCCACCAGGTTCCTGAGGGCGCCGCCGTGTGGGGCCACCAGCCCGTCAGCCGTTGTTGCTTTGCCAGACATTAGGTACTCCTTCAATCAATCTCATATTAGGCCTGGAGGCCCGTGAGGCCCCAGCGCTTGCGAACGACTTTTTCAGCAGGCGAGAAGACGAGGCGATCCACGACGATGCCGAGGAAGACGATGACCGCCATGACGGCGATAACCCGGGCGGTATCGTTGAATTCCCGGCCCACTTCCAACAGATGGCCCAACCCGGGGGTGATGAAGAGCAGTTCAGCGGCCATCAGGGCCCGCCAGGCAAAGGCCCAGCCGAGCTTCATGCCTGTAATCAAACTCGGAAGCGAGGCAGGAAAGATAACCCGTATGAATAACGTGGGGCCGCTTGCGCCCAAGTTGCGGGCTGTCCTGAGGTAGAGCGGGGGGATGTTGCGGACGCCATCGGCGGCGGCCTGGCTTACCGCCAGAAGGGAGCCCATGATGACGACAAAGATGATGGCGCGGTCGTTTAGGCCGAACCAGATAAGCGCCAGAGGGAGCCAGGTGATGCTGGGGAGCGACTGCAGGCCGGAGACCACAAGGCCGATGGTGCGTTCCGCCAGCTCATAGCGGGCGATCACCATGCCCAGGACGATGCCGATAACAACGGCGATGGCATAGCCGACAATCATCCGCTTCATGCTGCTGCCGATGGCGATGGGGATGGTATTGTTCTTGATTCCGACCCAGAGGCGGTCAAGCACGGTGGCGGGGGAAGGAAGCGAATAGGAGGGCCAGATGCCCGCGCGGACGATGCCCTCCCACACGAGCCCCAGAGCGGCGAGGAACGCGAGGGAGATGAAGACGCCACGCCAACCGCGCCAATGGGAGCGAGGCTTGGCCGGCAGGGTCTCTTTGGGCTCTTGGACCATGCTACCCATGAAGCGATTCCTCCGCAGCGCCGGGCTCGGCTTTCAAGACGGCCATCGTCTTGGAGATCAGATCGCTCACACCGGGCGATTCGAAGCTGCGCGGGCGCGGGAGGTCTACCGTGAAATCGCTGCGTATCCTGCCGGGTTGCGCGCCGCCCATGACCACTACGCGATCGCCCAGGATGACGGCCTCGCGGATGTTATGCGTGATGAAGAGGACGGTCTGTTTGGTCTGGGCCAGGATGCGCTGGATCTCGTCGTAGAGCTCATCGCGAGTGAGGGCGTCCAGCGCGGCAAAGGGCTCGTCCATCAGGTAGACGGCGGGCGCCAGAGCCAAAGAGCGTGCGATCTGGACGCGCTGCTTCATGCCGCCGGAGAGCTCGTGGATGTAGCTATCGGCAAAGGCGTCCAGGTGAACGAGCTTCAGGTAAAAGTTCGTCACGATGGTTCGCTCCGTCTTCGGCTTCTTGATCATCTCCAGGGCGAACTCCAGATTCTTCCGCACGGTCATCCATGGAAAGAGGGCATGCTCTTGAAAGACCATGGCGCGATCGGGACCGGGCCGTTCGATGGGCTTGCCGTCCAAAAGCACATGGCCGCTATCCGGCCGGATGAAGCCTGCGGCGAGGTTGAGGGCTGTGGTCTTGCCGCAGCCGGATGGCCCCACAAGGCAGACGAACTCGCTGGGATAAACATCCAGATCGAAGCCGGAGAGGGCGAGGGTGTTCTGCCGTTCCCCCTCAAAGGACTTCACGACGTTGCGGAAGCTGAGTTTCGGCGTACCGTTGCCGTTGCTGCCGTTGCGCTGGGTTGCCATAGCTAGCGCACCTCCGGCAGAGCTTGCTCGCGTAAGACGGCGTTGAGGGGGTTGAGATCGGTTATCCCGGCGACCGTTGGCTTTGACGTGAAAAAGCCAAGGGTGTGGTTGCGCTCGGCCACCTGGGAGATGCTGGCGGCGATGGGGTCGTGGGTGAAGGTGAGGCGGTCGAAGCTATCGGCGACGATAGCGGGATTCAAGCTGACACCTGTGAGGCGATGGATCACGCGGATGACGAGGGACTGCGCCTCTTGCGGGTGGCCGTTGAGCCAAGTGGTGACTTCCACATGGGCGGCGAGCCAGCGCTTCACTAGATTTGGGTTCCGCTTCAGGAATCCCGAGCGGGCAATAAGGATGGTGTTAGCGAACTCGCCCTCAGGCCATAGCTCGCGCTCGTCCAGAAAGAGCTCACCCCCGGCCTCAGCGATGAGGCGCGATGCCCAGGGCTCAGGCACCCAAGCGCCGTCAATGCGCCTATCGCGGAAGAGGGTGAAGATATCCGGGTTCTTGGCCGGGAGGACCGTCACACTGCCGCCCCGGTCCTTTGTCTTGAAACCTTCCTGCTTCAGGTACCAGCGCAGGGCCACATCCTGTGAGTTGCCGAGCTGTGGAGAGGCGATGCGCTTTCCCTTCAGGTCGCTCGCGCTATGGATGCCCGCATCCTTGCGCACCACGAGCGCCGCGCCGCCGCTCGCAGAGCCTGCGATGATGCGAAGGGCCTCTCCACCTGAGTTGACGTACCCGTTGATGGCGGGGCTTGGCCCAACATAGGCCAGATCAAGCTCCCCCGCGAACAGCGCTTCGATGACGGCGGGGCCGGCATTGAAGCGCTTCTCTAAAGTCTTGACTCCCGGTCCAAGAGCCTGTTGAAAGTCTCCCCGGCTCAGTCCAATCAGCGCCTGGGCGTGCGTCACGTTGGGGAAATAGCCGACGCGAACTCGTGTGGCCTCTGTTGAGGCGTCCGCTGAGGCGCAGCCAAAGAGGAGGGTGACGAGGGCCAGCAGAGCGGCGCCTGCCACTCCAACGGTCACCCATCTGATGTTTCCACTACGCCTCACCCTGGTTCCCCTTCTTCCTTTGCCTGGTCACAAAAAAAGCCCCCCATTTTCACCGGGGGGCTTCGCGACGTTTGTCTCTTCGAGCCGACTACTGCGCGCGTATCCCTCCCGGGCCGGGGTTGTCACAGCACATGCAGCAGGCGGTGGAGTGGATGCTCATTGAAGTCTGAGTACAGTATCGATCAAGAGAGGAATCGTCAAGGGGGGGATGCTCTTTCCCTGAGGCGCAAAGGAGACGGGTTTACGTAACAGCCTCGCTGGATGGCTTAGGCGGTGAGGGCAGCGATGACCTTAGAGGCATCGCCTGACTCTCGGAGGCGAATGGCGAAGGTGATGCTATCGCCGAAGAGGCCGGGGTTGCTGATCAGACGGGCGAATCGGGCCACTTCCTGGTCGCGGGCGGCGATAGCGGCGGCCTGAGCGCCCTCATCCAATGGAGCGAGCTTCCGGGCGAACGCCCAGGCGGCGTCTCGAGCGTTCTTCATACTGAAGTTCACGATTGCGTCGTCAGCCCTGTTCCCAACGCGGTCGGCCCATCCCAGTAGCGGCGATACCCTGTTCAAGCCAGCCTTTACCGAATCTGTCATTTCTGCCAGCACCATGTTGATTTCTTTGAAGTCGCGCTCTAGTCCCGGCAGGGCGCTGCCTGGCACCGTTTGCGCCGCGGCGATGCCGAGATCGAGGTTGATGTGGGCGTTCATGCCCAAGAGGAGATGCTGGAGGATGATAGGCCGCCAGCGGGATGATTGGTGGAAGGCGACGCGCCACGATTGCGAGCAGGCCCGGCCCTCTTGGTACTGGGCATAGGCCTCTAGATAGCGATTTGCGAAAATGACGTCCAACCGCTCCATCCGAGGGCCGTCTTGGAAGCGCCCGGCGGCGATGCCTTCTTTCACCGCGATGGTGACGCGCCGGTAGAGGGCGGCGAAATACCCCTGGCGGCTCGTGGTTTCTCTGGAGCGCTCAACGATAGCCGTGAGCTGGTGGATGACGTCGTCAATCGTCGTGGCGTGCATGATTCCCCCCATCTGTTGTAGGGAGGTGTATGATACGCGAAATTTTCGCCGGCTTGATCGGAGAAAGGCCGGCAGGAGGGATAGGCGCAGATGGAGGAGTTGAAGAAACCGGAGACGATGCGCGCGATCTGTGCGGAAGCCGTTGGGACGTTCATCTTCATCTTCCTTGTGCTGGGAACGGCTGTTGCCTCGGCCAACGTAACGGGCGGCGGGATGGATGCGGCGCGTCTGCTGACGATTTCCCTGGCCTTCGGCATCTCAATCGCGGCCGTCGTCGCGGCGACGGCGCGGATCTCCGGAGGGCATATCAACCCGGCCGTGACTTTTGCGGCGCTTCTCACAGGGAAGATCGGCAAAGAGAAGGCGGTCGCCTATGTCCTGGCGCAGCTGGTGGGCGCAGTCATCGCCGCAGGTCTTGTCCGGATACTGATTCCTGCGGTGATGGAGTATGAGCTTGGGGCGAATTCCATCGGCCAAGCGGCGCGGGCGGAGGGCTTCACAGAGCTTCGCGGCTTTGGGATGGAAGTCGTCCTCACCTTCATGTTCGTTTGGGTCATCTTCGCCGTAGCTGTGGACAAGCGCGGCCCGGGTTTTCCCATAGCGCCCATCGCCATCGGCCTTACTCTGGCCGTGGTGCACCTGGTGGGCATCCCGTTCACAACAGTCTCGGTGAACCCTGCGCGCACCTTCGGCCCGGCGCTTATCGGAGGCGAATGGAACGCGCACTGGATCTACTGGCTCGGCCCGCTCATCGGCGCCGCGATCGCGGGAGTGACGTACCAGTACATGTTCGGGGAACGGGGGAAGGCGCCCGGCGGTTAAGCTGCGAGGTGTCCCTCTTGTGAGTTAGGGCTTTCTTGTGCCGCCGCGAACAGCCTGAACATACTCAGCGATGGCGCGTTCGGTGCTGTACTTTGGGTGAAAGCCTAAATCGGCCACGATGCGGGTGTTGTTGAGGGGACGCCCGGCCTCTGCAGGATCGGAGTGAATGGCGATCTCAGCCTCCGGCATGGCCTTCTTGATGGCAGCATGCCATTCTGCCACCCGGATGTTCCCCGCGCTCAAATTGAAGAGGCGGTGGGTAGGCTCTGCTACTTCGAGCGCTAGGGCGAAAGCCTATGCAGCGTCTTCAACATGCACCCAGTCCACAAGCTGGTTCAGAGGCGGCAGCTCAGCCGGCCGGCCCAGCGCAACCATCCCGGGAACATCGCCCCACATAGAGGCGGAGCCGAGGTTCCGCGAAAGGCGCTCGTGGCCGAAGACCCTCGGCAGTCGGATGCCGATGGTGTCCAGGCCGAACTGCGTACGGTAGACCTCCGCCGTTACTTCATTAAGCACCTTGCATGCGCCGTAGATCGTGTTCGGCTTCGGGAATTCATCTTCTAAGGCTGCCTTCGATTCCACTGCGTTGCTTGTGGGATAGACGCCCAGGGAGCTGGCATAGACAACGCGCTTGACCCCATGGATGCGCGCCGCCTCAAAGACGTTAGTGGTGCCTACGGCGTCAATACTCACAAAGCGCGGCGGGTTGGCATTTGCAAGGGAACCGATGGCGTAGGCCAGATGGGCAACGCGCTCAACATCGTGGGCGCGCATGGTTTGCAACAGATCCATCGGCTCCTGCAGGTCGCCATGGACGATGACGACGTTCTTTTCGATGTCCGCAACCCTGGGATGGTTAGGATTCGCATCAAAGAGAACGACCTTTGCTGCGCCGCGCCTTTTCACAAGATGCCTGGCGATGTGGGAGCCGATGAATCCCGTCCTGCCTGTGATTATCACGGTCATCTGGGGTTTCCTAAGGCTCTTGGCATACGATGCGGGTGTGGGTTATGCCGGGCGCTTGGCCTGCGGGGCGTCAAGGGCTTCTTTGGCTGCGTCAAAAGCGTTGATGGCGGCGGGCCAGCCACAATAGACGGCGAGATGCATGAAGACCTCTCCGATCTCCTCCTTCTTCACGCCGTTAGCTTGGGCCCCCTGGACGTGGCCGTAGATCTGCGGGGTTTTGCCCATCGCCATCAGCGCCGCTAGGGTATTGAGGCTCCGCTCACGCTTGGTGAGCTGAGGGCGCTCCCAGATATCGCCAAAAGGGACATTGCGGGTGAACTCGCCGAAGTGCGGGGCGAGCGATTCGTAGGAGGAGGGCTTCAGCGGTTCATAACGCATGGATGGAGGCTCCTTTGTGTGGTTTCCCTGCTCTCGCGGCGACTATTGCGCCACGCATAGACAAAAGGTGTACGACGTGGAGTTGCGCTGGCGTACAATGCCGGGAGCGCAGTTGTGAAAAGAAGGTGAAGTACCATGCCGACGTTTGCTCCAGACGCCCTGGCCGGGAAGGTGGCCATCGTCACCGGCGGCGGCACCGGCATCGGGCGCGCCATTGCTTTGGAGTTCGCCAAAGTTGGGGCCGACATTGTCCTTGCCAGTCGCAAAGTGGAGAACCTGGAGAAGGTAGCCGCAGAAGTGCGGGGCCTAGGACAAAAGGCTCTTGTGGCCCAGTGCGACGTTCGGGAGCGCGCACAGGTGGAGGCGATGACGGCGGCGGCGGTGAAGGAGTTCAAGCGCATAGACGTCTTGGTGAATAATGCCGCCGGGAACTTCAACGTTCCGGCGGAGGGCCTCTCCCAGAACGGGTGGAACGCCGTGGTGCGCATCGTCCTTGACGGCACGTGGAACTGCTCCCAGGCCGTCGGCAAGGAGATGATCGCTGCCAAAAAGGGAGGCGTCATCATTAATATCACCTCCAACACGCCCCTCACCGGCTCGCCTGGGAACGTTCATTCGGCCTCTGCCAAAGGCGGCGTGGTGGCCATGGCGCACACCCTGGCGCTGGAGTGGGCCAGGCACGGCATCCGCGTGATGTGCGTGGCGCCGGGGCAGACGGAGACGGAGGGCGTCCGGCAGCAATTGTGGCAGAACCCGGATTCGGACAGGAAGTACCTGCAGGCGATCCCGGCGGGTCGTTACGCCAAGCCGGAAGAGGTTGCCTACGCCTGCATCTTTGTGGCTTCCGCCGCGGGCGCCTACCTGACGGGCAGCACGATCTATGTTGACGGCGGCTCAACTCTTGTGAGCGTGCCCGCCTCCGTGCGCATCCATGAGGCGCGCGGGGATGCAAACGGGTAAGGAACAGGTCACAGGCAATCGCCCGCTTCTGCCGCCTCTTCACTCAACGTTCGTCCCACATTCCTGCCTGCCCGCTTGATCCGGCGGGCAGATCAGCCCTGCTGCCGCTTCCCGAGCATCATATCGAGCTTTGAGAAGCCGAAGACGAAGGCATCAGCCTTGTCTATGAGGACAAGATCAAGCTGATCGCCTAGATGTTCTGATAGGAGTGCTGTCAGCTCTAGGCCGCCGAAGCCTGCTCCAAGAGCCACTACTCGTGTTGGCATTGGGGCAGTATAACAACCCTATGCTCAAGAGACAGCCACTCGAAGCGCGTCAACCGCATGAGACCCGCGGCCGAACCCTGGCCAGCTACCTAACGTGGCGTATGACGAATGACGCGTGCAGGATAGCCCCCATCGCTGGGAAAGGTATGCCCGACCCCTTAGGCTACTTGGGCGTGTAGTGGAGGTTAAAGCCGGAATCTATCCATAGGGATTGCCCGGTGATGTGCCGCGATTCGTCCGAGGCTAGGAAGACGGCGGCGTAGGCCACATCGTCCGGGTCGTTTATCCCCAGCAGGCCTTTGGACTGGTAGACCGGGCCGAAGCCTCCTTGAGCGGCGTACCGCTGTTGGAGTCGCGGCGTTGCTGTGCCTCCTGGTACCAGGAGATTCACCCGGACCTTGTCGGGCAGGTATTGCATCGCGATGGTGCGCATCAGCGGCACTAGGCCGCCTTTGCCCACGGCATAGGCGTTCTGATTGACGTTGCCGTCCACGGCGACGGAGGCCGTGTACATGATGGAGCCGCCGCCATTCTTGATCAGGTGCGGCAGGGCGTACTTGGTGCAGTAGAAGGAACCGTTCAGGTTCACGTCAATCGTCTCATGCCAAACGTCCAGAGGCACATCGGCGGCGCCGACCCGTTCCACGATGGAATACCCGGCGTTGTTATAGAGGATGTCCAGCTTCCCGAAGGCGGCGACGGCCTGGGCAACCATCTTCTCCACCTGTTGCGGGTTGCGGACGTCCGTCACAATGGACTTGACCGCACCCAGGGTTTGCAGCTCTTTCATCGCCGTCTCGCTCGCCTCAGCATTCTTGTCAGCGATGACGACATGCGCCCCTTCACGCAGGAACATCCTTGCCCCTGCAAGGCCGATGCCCTGCGCCCCCCCGGTGATAATCGCGACTTTGCCCGCCAAACGCCCTGCCATAGTCGTCTCCTTTGCCCTTTGGGCCAAACAGCCCGCAGCTTCGCTCGTGTGCTGCTTACTAAGCAGATGGATGGGGTGCATTCTATAGGAGGCTGTCTACCGTAGGGTATGCCTGTATCTGCTTTGATGCGCAGGCTTGCGCGCATCAGGCCGAAGCTGGGGGAATCGGCAGCCGATCCTGAAGTGGTTCTTGGCTGCCGACTCTGCCGAAGTGAAACGGAAGGTGGTACACACAGCACCGTTCGGCTATCCTTCCCCAAAGGCCGGACTGGGGTTCCTATGACCCAAAGGGGAGGCTTCAACACGATGGCACCCACTCCTCAGCAGCGCCCCTTAGCGGGCAAACGAGTCCTGGAGCTTGGCGACTTCATTTCCGTTCCGTTCGCCGCTCGCCTATTGGCGGATGCGGGCGCCGACGTGCTGAAGATCGAGCCTGCAACGGGCGATACAGCCCGGCGGCTTGGGCCGTTTGCCGGGACTCCCGGCTTGGATACCAGCGCCATGTTCGCCTATCTGAACCGAGGGAAGAGGGCGATTGCCACTGACCTGACGGCTTCAGCATCGAAACAGCAAAGGATGCGGCTTCTGGGCCGTGCCGACGTTCTTATCCATGACTTTGCCGCTCTTGAACATTCGCCTCTCGGCATCTCCCAGGAAGATCTGCAGAAGGCATACCCAGGACTGGTTGTCATCTCCGTAACTCCGTTCGGACAGCACGGCCCCTATGCCTCATGGAAGGCGGACGACCTTGTCCTGATGGCGGTGAGCGGCATCGCGAACTGCACGCCCGGCTTTCCGGACTACGCCTCGGATCTCGATGCCGAGCCTCCCCTGCGCTCCAACGGCTATATCGGCGAGTTCATCGGTGGACTCTCAGCCGCAGTCGGGGCCATGCTGGGCCTGCTCGTCAAGGAAAACACCGGGAGAGGGTGCGCCGTTGACTTGGCGAAGCATGAGGCGCTGGCCAGCCTGATGGTGTGGTTCACGGGAGTCTCCGGCTATAGCGGGAATCTCGTGGGGCGCGCTCAACTCAAGGCACGGCAGGCGCCGAACCACTATTTGCCGTGCTCGGACGGCTGGTTTGTCCTTGTCGCCTTCATTGATAAGCATTGGAAGGAACTGGTCGAGATCATGGGAAACCCCGAATGGGCGTCCAGGCCGGAGTTCGCAACCGGCCCCAGCCGGGGCACCCACTGGGATGAGCTTGAGCCGCTTATCGTCTCCTGGCTTGTTGAGCAACGGAAAAACGAGCTCTTTCGGAAAACGCAGGAACGGGGTGTGCCGTCTGCGCCACTCCTTTCCATCCGAGAGGCCTTCTTCAATGAGCAGAGCGCCGACCGGGGCTTCCTGCAGGGCACCGGCGTCAAAGGCGATGCCTCCGGGAGGCTGCCCGGCTCTGCTGTGGTGCTGAACAGGGAGCGCCTGCACAATGCCGCGCCGCTTCCGCCGTTCATCAAGAGGCCTGCGCAAGAAGTTACGGATCATTGGCAAGAGAAAGCACCGGATACACGGGCGCTCCAGCCAAAGCAGGGGAGGGGGCGAACATCGGCTTCTTTGCCTTTTGAAGGCATCCGGGTGCTGGACCTTGGCCAGATGATCGCGGCTCCCCTAGCCGGCCAGTGGATGGCTCAATTGGGGGCGGAAGTCGTCCTATTGGAGAGCCGCCTGAACCCGAACTCTCGAGCCCTCGGTCCATTCTCCGGTGAACCGCCGAACAACTCTTCGATCTTCAACTCGGTCAATCGCGGCAAGCGCTCCTGCACCGTGAATCTCCGCACGCAGGAAGGACTAGCCCTAGCCAAGCAGCTCATCGCATCTACCGATGTCGTCATAGAGAACTTCTCCGCAGGCACCCTGGAGAAGATCGGGTTGGGGTACGAGACGCTCCGCTCGATCCGGCCGGACATCATCGTCGTCTCCATGAGCGCCTTCGGAAGCACCGGCCCGTGGAGCAGATATTCCGCCTTCCATACCGGCGTAATCGCCTCTAGCGGACTGGCGGCGATTACCGGTTACCGGGACTCCCACCCGCGCCTGGTGGGAAGCGTCCTGCCGGATCCTGTCTCTGCGCTCTTCGTTATGCTGAGCGTTAGCCAAGCGCTGTTCAAGAGACGGTTAACAGGGGAAGGCTCGAAGATTGACGTCTCCATGGTGGAGGCGATCCAAAGTCTCTTGCCTGATGCGATAGCCTCCCTCTCACTGACCGGGCAGGAGCCGAAGACGATCGGCAACTGGCACGCGCACAAAGCGCCCCATAACATGTTCCGGGCCGATGGCCCGGATTCCTGGGTTGCCATCTCCATCGGCTCCCAATCGGAATGGGCGGCCCTGTGCCGCGCCATGGGGAGACCGGAGCTGATGAACGCCCCAAGGTTCAAGACCGAAGCGTTGCGGCACAGAAATCAGGAGACGCTCGATGCAATCATCACAGCCTGGACAAAGCCGCAAAGCCGGTGGGCCATCGCGAAGCATCTGCAAAGCCAGGGGGTGCTCTGCGGCCCGGTCTTCAACGAGCACGACCTGATTTCGAACGAGCACTTAAAGGCTCGGGACTTCGCCATCGAAGACCATCACCCTGTCGCAGGGCTTCATTTCACCACAGGCCTCGCCTGGCACCTGTCATCCGGCCGACCGAAGACCGCAACTCCCGCCCCTCTTCTGGGGGCGGATAACGACTATGTGCTCATGTCCCTCCTTGGCTTAGGGAGTGAGCGTATCGAGCAACTGACGAAAAGTCAGGTTATCCATTAAGGCCCTTCCCGCCTAACAGTTCCAACGTAATCCCCCATGCGCTTTGGCTTCACCCCTGCGCAGAACGCCTTGAGGCAGGAGCTTCGCGGCTTCCTTGCACGCGAGATCCCTTCCGGCTGGCGTGGCCGCCACTTCATCTGGATGACGGAGGAGGAGTGGCGCACTGCCCGCCAGTTCGATAGGAAGCTGGGGAAGGCGGGCTGGCTCACGCTCACGTGGCCTAAGGAGTACGGCGGCCAGCAGCGCGGGCCCATGGAGCAGGCCATCTTCCTGGAGGAGATGGGCTACCACCGCGCTCCGAACGGCGGCGGCTGGGCCCACGGCCCCGTCTTCGTCGGGCCGACGATCATGCACTACGGCAGCGCCTCCATGAAGGCGCAGCACCTCCCCCCGATCTCCCGCGGCGACCTTATCTGGTGCCAGGGCTTCTCCGAGCCTATCGCCGGATCGGATCTCTCGGCCCTTGAGACAAGCGCCCAGCGGGATGGGGACGACTACCTGGTCAATGGCATGAAACACCTCATCGGCATGGGCCATCGTGCCGATTGGTGCATCCTCGCCGCCCGCACGGACCGGCAAGCCCCCAAGCACAAAGGTGTGAGCCTCTTCCTGGTGGATATGCACTCTCCCGGTATCCGGGTGGAGTTGATGCCGACCATCCCGAAATACGGCGCCCAGACGCGCATCTTCTTCGAGCAGGTCCGGGTTCCCAAGTCGTGCCTGATGGGCGAAGAGAACAAGGGCTTCTACCAGATGATGAGGACGATGGACTACGAGCGCAATCGCATCATGTTTGCCGCGGACGCCGCCCGCGCCGTTGACGACCTTACCGCCTACGTGAAGGGGCATAAGGCCACGGCGATGATGCGCCACCGGCTGGCCGATAGGCGGATCGAGGCCGGCGCCGCCGTCCTCCTCAACTACCGCATCGCGTGGATACAGGAACAGGGGCGCCTCCCAACGGCGGAGGCCTCGGTGGGCAAGCTTTTCACGGAGGAGCTGCGCAAACGAGTCTCCGCGACGGCGATCGAGATGCTGGGGATGCTGGGGCAGCTCTCCTTTGAAGAGCGGCGCGCGCCGAACAACGGGGCATGGAGCGACTACTACCTCGGGATGGTCTCTTCGACGATCGTCGGCGGCACGTCAGAGGTCCAGCGTGACATCATCGCCCAGCGCGGCTTGGGGCTGCCTAGGTAACCTCGCGCTCCCCAGGGCTACAATCGGCTGACGGTGTTGCCGCCGTCAACCACCATCATCAGGCCCGTAACGTAGTCGCTTTCGCTTGAGCAGAGGTAGACAAGCGCGCCGACGAGGTCAGAGGGATGGCCCATGCGCCTGAGCGGTTGCGACTCCAGCAGGTGGTCAATGAAATGCTTCGGCACCGTGACCATCGTCGCCTCCGTATCAATCGGCCCCGGGGCGATGCCGTTGACATTGATATTGTGCTTGCCGAGCTGGAAGGCGAAGCCGCGCATCATCCCCACGATCCCCAGCTTTGCGATCGCGTAAGGCGTGCTGGAGGCGGAATAGGCGACGGCGGAGGCCTGGAAGACGATCTTGCCCTTGCCCCGCTTGCGCATCGCGGGGACGGCCGCTCGGGTCATCAGCATCTGTCCCGTTAGATTCACCGCCATGAAGCGGTTGTAATAGTCCAGGGGCACGTTCATCAGGGTGTCCATCCGCATACTGTGGTAGATCGCCGCATTGTTCACCAGGATATCCACACCGCCGTAGAGCTGCTCAGCCTGCGCGACGAGCTCGGCGCAGCTCTTTTCATCGGCCACGTCAAGCTTGAGACAGGTTGCTTTCCCGCCCGTGCCTGCGCGATTGATGGAGTCGGCGACGCTCTTGCCCTTCGCCACATTGATATCGGCGACGACGACCGCCGCGCCTTCTCCCGCCAGTGCGTGTGCGTAGGCCTCACCTATGCCTTGCGCTGCGCCGGTGACGATGGCGACCTTGCCTTGGAGCTTCATTTCGGGACCTCTTTCGTTTTATGCTGCAGCCGTAGTATATGGTCGGGCTGTCAAGTGTTAGGATGTGACTCGCCAGGGCAAGGGGGTGCTACATGGATCTGGAGTTGCGAGGGAAGACGGCCATCGTCACTGGAGGAAGCTCCGGGATCGGCAAGGCCATCGCGCTGGGCCTTGCGCAGGAGGGCGTTGACGTTGCCATCTGCGCGCGCGGCAAGGAGGCGCTAACCGCGGCGGCTGAAGAGATCAGCAAAGCGACCGGCCGGAAAGTGGTGCCGCTCACCTGCGACGTAGGCCGCCAGGCTGACGTGGAAGCCATGGTGCGCGCCGCGGCTTCCGCGCTGGGGCACATTGATATCTTGATCAATAACGCCGGTAAGCCCGGAGGCCTTGCCAACGGCCCGCTTCAGGATGTCACGGATGAAGCCATGTTGGGCGACCTGAACGTGAAGTACATGGGCTATCTCCGCTGCGCGCGAGCCGTAGCGCCCTTGATGAAGGAGCGTCAGTGGGGACGAATGATCCATATCGGTGGCAATTCCGCGCGGAGGTCCGGGACCTATAGCACCGGGGCGCGCAACATCGCCATCGTCCACCTCAGCAAGACGCTGGCGGACGAGCTCGGCCCATACGGCATCACCTCCAACGTAGTGCACCCCGGCATAACCCGTACGCCGCACATTGACCGCTCTGCTGAGCAGCGGGCCAAGGCGTCCGGCGCCACTCCTGGCGAAATCATGAAGCAGATGGCGATGGATAACGCGACGCGCCGCCTGGTGGATGCCTCCGAGGTTGCCCACGTCGTCGTCTTTCTTGCCTCTCCAAAAAGCATCGCGGTCACGGGCGAGGTGATCGGAGCCACGGGAGGGAAGGGGCAAGCCGTCTTCCCATAGCGGGCGTTCTCCGGCTGGCCGGGATGTGCAGTCCTTCTAGCGATGTGAGGGAATTCCAGGGGGAAAGCCTGTCCCTTGACGTGAATTCACCAGCGTTGACATTTGTGGATGCATTGGCTAATGTCTAGCACTCCATAAGGGGCGATTTCAGACATTCGGAATGCGAATATCGTGCAAATGTCGTTAAGCTAGGGGGAGGAGATGTATGAAAATCGTCAATCGCTATGTAAGACTCTTCGCGCTCGTTGTGGTGCTGGCGTTTATCGTCACCGCGTGCGGCGGGGACGATTCAGAACCAGCGGCAACGAAGGCTCCCGCTCAACCCCCTGCGGCGCCCACTGTCGCAGCAACCCCCACACCCGTTCCTCCCACTCCAACGCCTCAGCCGCGTGTCGGCGGCACGTTCAATACGCGCCTGCCTACCGATCCGGTGAACTGGGACCCCCATATCCGGCGCTCCAATGACACGCTGACCCGCTCCCAACCTCTGATCAGCAATCTGGTCCGGTTTGGAGCATATAACGAGAAATCCATCGAGCCGGATATCGCAGAGAGCTACCAGACAAGCAGCGACGGCACGACCTGGACGTTCAAGATCCGCCAGGGAGTGAAGTGGCACGATGGAACGGCGCTCACGGCGGACGACGTGGTGCACAGCCTGCTGCGCATGTCGAAGAGGTCTTCGTTCACGCCGCTGCTAGTCGGCGTCTTCGCAAGCGTTGATACAGTGACGGCCCCTGACAGCTCGACGGTTGTGGTGAAGCTCAGCAAGCCGACGCTGGTTTTCTTCAACGGTTTACTCAGCACTCATGCCGTGGTGCTGCCGAAGCATCTGGGGGACAACTTCGATAAGACGCCGATAGGGTCGGGGCCGTTCAAGTTGGGATCAATAAAGCCCTCGAACGTCACCTCCCTGGTGAAGCATACGGAGTATTACGCCAAGGGCATGCCCTACCTGGACCAGATTGACTACTATACGATCGCCGATAATGCGGCAACGGTGGCAGCGTTCATCACGGGAAGACTCCACTGGCCGGGCGTCGCGCCTGCGGTCGTCAACCCCTCGAACGAAAAGCAGGTGAGGGACGCGATCCCTGGGGTCACCCTCAACAAGGCGCCGAGCGGCACCTACTATTCCTTGCTTAAGCAGACCGCACCGTTCACTGATGCCAGAGTGAGGCGCGCGATACGGCTGGTGTACGACCGGCCCGAATTCGTGCAGGTGGCTCTGGCCGGCGATGGCAACCCCTACAACGTGGACATTTTGCCCAGCAGCTCCATCTGGGCCATGCCCGCTGAGGAGGCGAAGCTTCTCCCCGGCTGGAGGCTGCCGAAGGATCAAGACCTAGCGGAAGCGCGTTCCCTCATGCAGCAGGCAGGGTACAGCGATTCCAACAAGCTCGTGACCAGGATGCACACCCTCGCTCCGAACTTCGATCAGCAGGCTGCGGTGGCGGCAACCCAGCTGCGGAAGATATTCATTGATGCGCGGGTGGAAGCATTGGACGGCGCCACCTCCGCGGCAAGGAGAGCCTCCGGCGACTTCGAGATCATCTTCCTCTCCGCCGCCGGCACCATTGATGACCCGGCCGGGACCTACGCTCGGTTCTATCTTCCCGGCGTGACTGACAATTGGTCTAAGTTTGACCTGCCGGACATCAACCGCTTGTACGATGAGCAAGACAGGATCATAGATGTCAATGCGCGTGTAAGGAAAGTGAGAGAGTTGCAGCTCGCGGCCATCGAGCTGGGGTGGTGGACCATGCTGGGAGAGACACAGCGGGTCAGCCCCGTACCACCACAGGTGCGGCAGTTCCCGCCTGGACTCCTGGGCGTGAACGCGAACCTCTTCCGCTTTGAGCAGGTTTGGCTGGCCTCCTAGAAGCCGTTGCTCCAAGGGTCAGAGCGACCTGGCCGACCATAGCGTTGAATTGGGCACGGGCCTCCGGTTTCTCCGGAGGCCCGTGCAGCGTTTTACGGCAACGCGAGCGGGCTGGGAATCCATATTTGGCAGATGCTGCCTATAGCCCACGCCTTGCGACAGCGTGCCTGGCATGTCTCACTTCAGTAGAATTCGGATGCCCGGCAGTACCAACGGAGGAAGTGCATGGAAGATAGGACACCCACAGGCGTGCTGATCGAGATGGCCAACTGCACCGACCCGAAGGCCGAAGTGGCCTTCAACGAATGGTACGAGAAGGTGCATATCCCAAAGATGATTGGGACAGGAGCGCTCTATAACGGCATCCGGTTCAGGAACACCGCCCCGAACCGCCCTGAGTACGAGCGACGTGTCCCCGAGGCCATCTATTGCACGATCTACGAAACGAATTGGCCGGATACCCGCAAAGCCTATGATGCGATGCAACGCCGTTGGCAGGAGTGGGAGAAGACAGGGGAGCTCCACCCGGCCTTCCAGTGCACCTTCCAAACGATGTTCTGGCGCAGGCCGGAACCGGCCCAGGGCCACACGTCCGAGAAGCCGATCAACGGCATATCGCTAGTCATGATTCGCGGCGATAAGGACTTCACCCGGTGGGCGGAGCATATCCATATCCGCTACATCGTCCAGGCAATGCCCAAGGGCTTCACCATGATCACGCGCTATGAGAACGCCCTCTCCCAAACGGAAGGACCCCTTTGGCTGCACCTTTACGAGCTTGATAGCGAGGACCCCGATAGCGACGTTCGCCAGATGGTGGCGACGGTAAGGCGGTTGCTGGGTGAGGAGACCCCGATGTTCAAGGAATGGGCGAAACACCCCTCCAGGGAGATGTGGTACGTCAACACCTTCAAGCGAGTCAGCCCCGTCGGTGCCGTTCGGCCCATGCACAAGATGGGCTCATAACGGCAGGGGGAAAGCAATGCTCGATTGCCTGTATACCGCCCCCAATTGATTCCCGGACACCGATGAAACATCCATCGGTGATGAAGACTCCTACGCGCTCTTCACCCACTGGTCGCCATCAATGGGCCCTGTTGACCGTGGGTGGTTGCCGCTTCTTACCTCGAAGAAATAGGTGACCTACCGAGGGATGAAGTTGGTCAGACAAGGATTACCGTCAAGTAATCACTGCTTATGCGAGAGGGGGACGACTGGTCCACCCGCCGCTTGGTTGGCGGTAAAAGCCTCCCGCAGCATAGGCGCCGCCATCAAGGTTCACGGTGATGCCCGTCACCCATCGGGAGAGGTCCGATGCCAGGAAGACAGCCACCCCTGCGAGGTCGTCCGGATCGCCGTAGCGGCCCAGGGGTATCCAGTAGGGGATCAACGACCGTTGCTCCGGGGGAACACGCTCGACAGCCTGCACCTGCAGGGTTTCGGTTGTCTCCGGCGCGATCGCGTTGACGCGGATCTGGTATTTCGCCAGCTCCAACGCAATGCTCTTTGTGAACTGAGTGATGCCCCCCTTAAACGTGGCATAGATAGAGCCGCCCGGGATGCCGCGAAAGGCCTCTATGGTGGAGACGTTGATGATGCTGCCGCCTTTTCCTTGCTCGATCATGAGCGGCGCGATGGCATGGGTGCAGTAGAAGACTTGCTTCAGGTTGATACGGTAGAGCGCCTCCCAGTCCTCTTCTGACGTTCTGATGAAGTTCTTTTTGATGCCCAGAAAGTCGCCGACGTTATTCACGAGGATATCAACCTTTCCGAACTCTTTGACCGCGGCAGCCTTCATCTGGGCCACCTGTTCTTTTTCCTGGACATCCACTACTGAGGCCAAGGCTTGCCCGCCTCGTTTTGCAATGGCGGCGACGGTCTCGTGCGCGCGACCGGCATCCCGTTCGGCGACGACCACCTTCGCCCCATAGGCAGCGAACGTTTCAGAGACACTCCGTCCTATGCCTCCGCCTCCTCCGGTCACGATCGCAACTTTGCCCTTGAGTGAAACCGCAGTGAGATCCAACATGGCCGCTCCCTTCTCTATGAGGCACACCGTCTACAGGAACGTTGGTCATAATACTATCGCCCTGGGATGCCTGGATACCGCTGTGACTAGCCCGCATTTCTGACGATTACCCCCTGCTTAAGGAAGGACCTCGAATCACCTGGCGGGATGTCCCAGATATGACGGAGCATGCCGGATGCCCCATCGCGATGGATCCCGGGTGCTAAGCCAGCGACAATTCTGGCATTGCTGCCAGCGTCGTAGGTAGAGATTGCATCGGATGCATATCGTGCCATGTATGGCCTCCTCCTGATTCAGAGGCTGTGGTCACACTCGGAGCCATAGACAGCAGGTGAGAGAATTGGGGCCAGGCGCGAATCTGGGCACTCGATTCACCGATCGGCGAAGGATTCTGTTGGGGAAAGCGAGGACAAGGATGAAGTTCTTGAATCGCCCAATAGTAACGATTTTCGCGTGCTTTCTGGTGATGGCTCTGGTACTGAGTGGCTGTGGTGGCGACGATGAGACGCCTCCGACTGCCACGAGCAGACCTGCTCCTACTAACACACCGGCCCCAACGGCGACCCCCCTACAGCCTACTCCGACAGCAACCCCTATCCCTCCGACGCCGACGCCCTCGCCACGCCTGGGCGGAACATTCGCCACCCGGGTAAGTTCGGACCCCAATCCAAACAACGACTTTCACAAGGCGCGTTCGGCGGACTCCTTTATTCTGCCGCTCCAACCCCTTGTGAACAACCTGATCCGATACGGCGCCTATAACGAGACAGCCATCGAGCCGGACCTCGCCGAGAGCTATACGCAGAGCGCCGACGGCACAACGTGGACCTTTAAGATTCGCCAGGGCGTGAAGTGGCACGACGGCGCACCCTTAACCGTTGACGACGTCGTCTACAGCCTGCTGCGCATGTCCAAGCGCCAACCTGCCTTTTCCCCTCTCCTGGGTTCGCTCTTAGCCACTGTTGATACCGTCACAGCGCCCGACTCTTCAACCGTTGTGGTGAAGCTCACAAGGCCGAACCTGGTCTTTCTCAGCGGCCTTCTCAGCACTCATGCAGTCGTGTTGCCCAAGCACATAGGCGAGGAGTGGGGGTCTAAGCGCATCGGCTCAGGCTCCTTCAAATATGCCGTCGCGAGGCCCGGAAACGTTGTGACCTTGACAAAGAACCCCGACTTTTACCTTAAAGGGGCGCTCTATCTCGACCAGATAGACTCCTACGTCATTGCCGATAACGCGGCCGCCCTTGCCGCCTTCCAAACCGGGCGATTGCATTGGACCAACGTCTCCACCCAGATTGTGAATGCGTTGAACGCGCCGCAACTCAAATCTGCCGTTCCTGGAGTTCAAATCCTGGAATCGGCTGGCGGCATGGGGATTCTCTTTATCAATACCCAAGCGCCTTTCACTGACGCGAGGGTTAGGCAGGCCATACAACTCGCCTTCGACCGCCCCGCCTACGTGCAAGTCGCGCTCTTCGGTTCCGGCAATCCCTATGCCGTTGACGGCTTGCCCTCGGCCACTATCTGGGCGATGCCTGCGGACGAAGTCAAGACATTGCCGGGGTGGAGGACTCCGAAGACTCAGGACCTTGCGCAAGCCAAGTCGTTAATGGAACAAGCCGGGTTCAGTGAAAGGAACCCGCTCAAGACCTCAGTAATGGTCAGCGCCGCTCAATACGGCGATCAGGCAACAGTCTTAGCGACCCAATTGAGAGCGATATACATAGACATGGCCGTCGAGGGTGTTGATATGGCGACCATCTTGCAGCGAAGGAACACGGGCGCCTTTGCGACGCACTTCAGCGGCATCGCGCCTGTCGTTGATGACCCGGCGGGCTACTATGGACGGTTCTACCTCCCTGGGGTTGCCGAGAATTACGCGAAATACGACCTGCCGGATATCAACCGCCTGTACAAAGAGCAGGACGAGACTGGTGATCGTGCAGTGCGTATAGCAAAGCTCCGGGAGCTTCAGCGAAAGTCTGTTGAGCTCGCATGGTGGATTACCGCCGCGGAGACAAAACGGTTTCAGGCCCTCTCGCGCGAGGTAAAGGACTTCCCTCTTCAAGCCGTGGGAGTCAATTCGAACGGGTACCGATTCGAGCGGGTCTGGCTTTCTGCCTAACACGGATTGTTCTAGAACCGAAGAGGGGTATCGGCGAAGCACTCGCCGATACCCCTCTTCTTCAGGTGGCACAGAGGAGTCATCATGGCTGAACTGCGCATCGTGAACCCAATCGCAGAGGCGAGGTCCACAACTGCGCGAGCAAACCGCTTCCCGCCCGCCGCGCGCCCAACAACCCTCGATGGAAAGACGGTCGGGTTCTTCTGGAACGCGAAAGCCGGCGGCGAGATCGGACTCGCGCGCACCAGGGAGCAGCTTCAGCGCCTCTTCCCGAAGGCGCAGTTTCGCGACTTCTTCGGCGAGTTAGGGGTGTCCTTCATTCGCAGAGCGTCGCCTGCCCAATTCAAGAGCATGGCCGAATGCGCTGCTGTGGTCGGCGCAACCGCCGACTGAGGCAGTTGCACGTCTGTGCTCATGCGTGACATGAGCGAATTGGAGAAGCGGGGCGTCGCGACGGTGGTTTGGACGGCCAAGGGCTTTGTCGAAGATGCCCACTGGAGCGCCAACGTCTTCGGCTGCCCTGAAATGCCCATAGCAGAGGTCCCGCTTCCCTTCACGAATCAGGATCCAGGGCACATCCATACCATGGTTGATGCGGCGATGCCGCAGGTCCTGGCCGCCCTGACGCAAAAGCGGCAGCCCATCACCGGGGCACTGGTCTTCAAGCATGTTACCCCTGCCACAAGCCCTGAACTCGTCTACACGGGCCGTGACTTGCTCGAATGCTTTGACGAGATGAACACCGCCTTCATCAAGGCTGGGTGGAGCGACGGGATGCCCCTTGTGCCACCGACCCGAGAGAAGGTGGATGCGATGGTCGCGGCTTCCGGACGCAAGGGCGACGAGATCGTTGGTACCTTCGATCCCGGCTTTGGCATCGGGACCGTTGAGAAGATCACTGTCAATGCGGTCATGGCCGGATGCAAGCCCCAGGTCATGCCCGTCATACTTGCCATGGCCGAATGCATCCTGGATCCCTTGATAGGGCTTCGCTCCTTTGCCATGTCCACCGGCCCCCAAGCGCCTGTAGTTATGGTCAGCGGGCCGATTACGGAGGAGATCGGGATGAACCATGGCGTATGCGCCTTGGGCCCCGGCTCCATATCAGCCGTTAATGTGAGCATCGGCCGGACGTTGAGGCTCATATTGATGAATATCGGCCATTCGTATCCTGGCGTGAGTGATATGGATACTATCGGAAGCGCAATGAAGTTCAGCGCCTGCGTCGCCGAGAACGAGGCTGCGAACCCTTGGGAGCCGTATCGCGTGGCGCGCGGGTATCCGCGGGACTCCTCCACCGTGACTGTCAACGTCCCTTACGGCGTGTGTGAGCTCTTCGACTTCCAGAACCACGACCCGAATCTTCTCATTGAATCTTTCTGTTCCGCGATCCGGAACGGCGCGCAAACAGGCTCAGCCAACTGGCTGCTCGGCACCTCGGATGAAGGTGGCCCTCTCCATGGTGAGCGCCAAAACCTTATCTTGCTCTGTCCCGACCACGCCACCGTCTTTCGTAACGCCGGTTGGAGCCTCCATGATGTGAAAGCGGCTTTGTACAAGCGTTCGCGCCTGCCCTTCCGCACCCTGATGCTCAACAAGCCAAAGCAGGCCTTTCAGGTTGCGCATCCGCATCTCCAGTGGCTCTGGGACCGTCCTGAGACGGAGATATCCATGTTCCGCAACCCTGATTATTTCGATATCTTCGTCGTTGGCGGCGATGCTGGGCGTAGTCTCTACCACTTCGGCGGCTCCCTCTCGATCACTCGTCAGATCAAGAGGCCCCGGTAAGTGAAAGGCCTCCGAACCTGGAGGCCCTTTGGAGTTCCGCCTGTGGCCCGCAACGGCGGGAGCCGGATGAGAGCACCCTGTTGCACCGCCTAGTAAGCCACAGGGAGATGAGGTATTCCCATCATATTCATTGCCTTTGCCAGGTCTTCTGGGGTCCACATGCCATCCTTGTAGATATGCTTTGTGATAGTTAGCGGCTGAAAGAGGCCCACAAGGCTTCCCTGGACAAGGAAATACTGGCCGCTGATGTGTGCGGCCTCCTGGGTGCAGAGAGCGGTCACAACAATCGCGATGTTGTCGGGGTCTTGCGGCACGGTCTTCATGCGTTTGGCTTCAGTGGGATTCGGGCCCGCCTGCTTCCAGCGTGCCCGGCTTTCGGTGACCATGCGCGTGTTTGCAGCATCCGGGTTGACGCCGTTCACGGTGATGCCGAAGGGGGCGAGATCCCGGCTTACGACGTTCGTGAAGCCGAATATCCCGCCTTTGCCGGCTCCATAGGCAGAGTTCCCCACACTGCCGATGAGACTCGCGCGGGAGACCATGTTGACGATGCGTCCCCACTTCTGGTTTTTCATGTAGACGCAAGCATGGCGGGTGCAGTTGTACGTCCCGGAGACGTGGACGCCAACGACGGTGGCGAACGTCTCTGGCGTGATTTCGTAGATGGGAGCGCTGATATTGACGCCGGCGTTGTTGATGAGGATATCAATCTTGCCGAAGGTCTTTACGGCAGTCCCGATGATTCGCCCTGCCGCTTCAAAATCGGCGACGCTATCGTAGCTCGCGACAGCTTGACCACCTTTTGCCCGTATCTCCCCGACAACCTGGTCGGCGGGAGAGGTATCCGCGCCCGTGCCGTCCGTTGATGTCCCAAGGTCATTAATGACGACGGCCGCGCCCATCTCCGAAAGCCTATGGGCAACCGCTCGACCGATGCCCCTGCCTGCACCCGTGACGACCGCTACTCTTCCTTCCAACAGGCTCTGCATCACGTGCTTCCAATGCCGTCGCTACGGGACGCTGCGGACGGCCTCAGGTCACATCCCCGATTGTCCGCCGTCCACAGTGAACGACCCGCCGGTCATGTATGAGGCATCTTCCGAGCAGAGAAATAGGACCAGGCTGGCTACTTCCTCGGGTTTCGCCCACCGGTTCTGCATGTTCCCCTTTGGCATCTTGCCGTCTGGCGGAAGGCCCATGGCGGCGCGCACGTCCGTCATGATGGGCGTATCCACAGGCCCGGGCAGGATCGCGTTCGCGCGCACGCCTTTAGCCGCATATTCGACGGCGATGGTGCGCATCAGCGCCAATACTCCCCCCTTGCTTGATGAATATGCCGTCGTTGACGCCGCGGCAAGCGCGCCGATGGAGGAAGTCATCACAACAGCCCCGCCTCCGCTTTTTACGATGTGGGGCAACGCATATTTCGCCGAGAGGAACATCCCTTTCAAGTTGACATCTATGACTCTGGCAAAGACATCGTCATCCAGATCCATGACCCTGGTGTCACTCTGCGCATAGATGCCGGCGTTGCTAAAGAGGATATGGACAGCGCCGAAGCTTTTCACTGCTTGGTTCACAAGGTTCTGCACATCGGCTGCCTTGGAGACGTCCGCCTTCACGAAGATCGCCTTGCCGCCTTCCCGTTCTATTGTCTGTGTCACCTCGGTCATGCCTGCTTCGGAAATGTCTCCTATCGCAACATTCCCTCCCTCGCGAGCGAATGCGAGCGCCGTCGCGCGCCCGATCCCTGAGCCCCCGCCGGTGATGATGACTCCTTTGCCTTCGAACCGCCTCCGCTGCGCTGCTGTCATAACGCCGTCAGCCCCCCGTCTACGAGGAATACGGCCGCGGTGATATACGAGGCCTCATCGGAGGCAAGGAAGGTCACGGCCGCTGCGATCTCCTCCGGCTGGGCCCTGCGCTTAATCATGGCCGGTATCTTTGCCGGGCCTTGACCGGCGGGAGGCACGCCTTGGCTGTGGGTTAGCGGCGTATCCGTGCCGCCGGGGCAAACCACGTTCGCGCGCACGTTGTCTTTGGCATGCTGGCGGGCAAGGGCGCGCGTCATCGGGATAACCGCGCTTTTCGAAGCGGCATATGCAGGGCGGTTAAAGGCGATCGCGCCTGCCGTTGAAGCGATCGTCACGACCGCGCCGCCTCCGGACGCGATGATCGCAGGAAGGGCGTACTTGGAGCAGTAGAAAACGCCCTTCAGATTGACGCCGATGACTGCGTCCCATATCTCTTCCGGCACTTCTTCCACCAATGCATCCTCCAGTTTGAGGATGCCGGCATCGTTCACCAGGATATGTAGCATGCCGAATCGAAGGGTGATGGCGGTGACGGCTTCTTTTACGTCCGCGGGCCGCGAGACATCGCATTTGATGAACTCCGCCTCCCCCCCGCGTTCGCGCACCAGGCGGACCGTCTCTTCACCGCCTGCCTGATTGACATCCAGGACAGCGACCTTAGCGCCCTCTTGAACAAAGCGTACCGCGATGGCGCGTCCTATTCCGGAGCCTGCGCCCGTCACCATCGCTACCTTGCCCTGCAATTGCATGGATGCTACCTACGATTGCTCAACGTAGTTCTCTCGCCCATTGGGAGAGGCTCTAAGGAGAGGCGGTCGCACGGCCAATGGTGACAAAGGGGCTGTCAGGAAATCATCTCGGACGGGAACTACGCGGGATGCCCGGTTGGAATCCTGATAATGAGGTCCGGCTCCCTGCAGCGCCTCATGGATTGTGCGCGAGTCTAGCACACTTGTAAACGGGCAACAACAATACACGCTTGGCTGGACCTACGGGCATCGTCTCTCAAGCCGCCTCCCGCCTAACCTATACTTAGCAGGCTCCAAGAAGTCGGATGAAGTTTGGGATGGAAGGCTCTAGCGGTTTCCCCTCTGGGATGCCCGCGTACGGATAAGTCGTTTGACTGGTTACGGGAGGCGTTCAGGTGAAGATAGATCTCGCAAAGGCCGTGCTACTTGTGATGGACGTTCAGAACGATATGGTGAGGCGGTTTCTGCCAAGCGACCCGCAATTTCTCGTTCGTCTGAGTGGGGTTATCCAGCACGCCAGGGCTGCTGCTATCCCGGTGCTCTACATTGTTGTTGAGTTTCGTCCCGGGTTGCCCGAAGTCGTTGACCGAGGCTACTTTGCCGACGTGAAAAAGTCCGGGAAGCTGATCTCGGGAACCCCCGAGGTCATGGTACACCCGGCGATAGCCCCAAAAACAAACGATATTATCGTCACAAAGAGGCGGATCAGCTCCTTCGCCGGTTCAGACCTCGAGGTGGTCCTGAGAGGGCTCAACCGCGATCTGCTGATCCTGACCGGCATCTCAACGAGCGGCGTTGTCCTGTCCACGTACCGAGAGGCGTTCGATAAGGACTACTCTCTCGTAGTGATAGCAGATGCCTGTGTGGACAATGATCAAGAGGTGCACCGGGTACTGGTGGAGAAGATTTTCCCGCGCCACGGCATAGTGTTGACTGCCGCGGAGTTTGCTCAGGCTATTCGGTAGGCCCTCTATCTATCAGGCGGGCATCCCGGCACTCTCTCCCAATTGCAGCTTGAGCTTGTCCCTAATACCGGAGGCCCCATGTGCAGCTAGATTTTCTCAGTGGGGATAATGCGATCCGCCTGTGAGGCTTACATAACAGATACGCCGGGATAGACGGCTCATGCAGCCCTGGTCGCTTGACGGGCATATAGACACGCCATAAGCACCCGGGGCAGCGGCAGAAGCGGCTAAAGGAGACAGCCATGGCGGTTGCGAAGACCAGCCCTTCGATGAAGGTCAAAAAGAAACTGGCGCATCCGATCATTGACTAGATGCGAAAAAGCATCGAAGGCTTGTCATAACCAGCCTGCAAAGATGTCTTTAGCATCTTCAGGCTGATTCCTCAATAGCTGGCTCGCCCCGCCTGCTTCCAGTCAAGCGAACGGGCGCTGGCGGCCTGGCAGTCATTGGCTGCGCGGAACAGCATAAATCCCCCTTCACCTGGGGTGCTCAGTCGCGAGGATCGAGCCTTTCCCCTTTGACGATCTCCCAGCCTGGGAAGTCGTCCCGCCGCCACTTGGCGAGCAGTTCTTGATACCCGAAGACGTCACCCCGGCCCCCGCCATAGGAGCCGTTTCTGGGGTTGGCCGCCTCCGGATGGCCCTCGTAGTTGAGGCGGGAGGGTGTGCAAGCGGCCATGAAGTCTCGGGTATCGCGGAAGCAGTTGACGATGGCCTCGGTCCATGCCCTCTCGGCCGCCTCGCTCACGTCGAACACGGCGATGCCGAGCTCATCGAGTTTCGCGATGGTGGCGGCGATGTGGTCGGCGCCGATAACTGTCAAGTGTGTGTAGTTGACTGTGGTGACCGACTGCTGGGACGGCGCAGGCATGATAAAGAGGTTCGGGAATCCCCGGGTTGTGAGGCCGTGGAGGCTAATCATGCCGTCCTTCCACTTCTCCTCTATCGTGATGCCGCCGCGCCCGATGATCGGGTGCCCGGCCCGGCGGGCGAACCGCGTGATCTCGGCCTCAAAGCCGGTGGCGTAGACGATGCAATCGAGGGGGTACTCGACGCCGTTAGCGACCGCGCCGCGCGGGGTGATCTGCTCGACGCCCGCCGGGCAGTCAACAAGAGTAACCTTCGGGTTGTTGAAGGCCGGCAGATACTCATCGTGGAAGCACGGGCGCTTGCAGAAGTAGCGGTAGTACGGCTTGAGCCCCTCGGCCACCCGAGGGTCGGCCACGATTGCCTCGATGCGCTTTCGGTGCTCCTCCATGACGCCGTAGTCGGACTGCTCCACCCGTGCCGCGATCTCCTCAGGGGTCATCTCCGGGCCGCTGGGAGGGATGAGCCTAGCCTGGTACTTGGTCCAGCCATCGTCCACCAGATCGCGCTTCACTGGAAGCCCCAGCATAGCGGCGCTGAAGTTCTCCATCCGCTCCTTCTGCCAGCCTGGGTGGAGGTGCTTCGAGAAGTCGGCGTCGGTAGGCCGGTTTCCGCGCTCGCTGATTGCCGAGGGGGTGCGCTGGAAGACATACACATGCTTCGCGGACTCTCCGAGCGGCGGCACGGCCTGGATGGCGCTGGCCCCGGCCCCGATGACGCCCACAACCTTATCTGTCAGTTTGGCGAGGTGAGGATCGTTGGGCCCGCCGCCCGTGTACTCGTAGTCCCAGCGGGCGGTGTGGAAGGCCCGGCCTTGGAAGTGCTCCATGCCCGGGATCGCAGGCAGCTTCATGAGGTTCAGGATGCCGGTGGCCATGATCAGTCGGCGCGCTCGCACCTCGTCGCCCCTGTCCGTGCGCACGATCCACCGCTGTCCGGCCTCAACCCATCTGCTCTCCTCGACGCCGGTGTGGAAGAGGGTGTCTTTGACTAGGCCGTACTTGATCGCGATGGACTCAAGGTGGCGGCGGATCTCATCCCCGGGCGCATATTTCGTCGTCGGGATGTAGTTCATCTCCTCGAGCATCGGCATGTAGATATACGACTCGACATCGCACATCACCCCGGGATAGCGGTTCCAGTACCAGGTGCCGCCGATGCCTCCCGCCTTGTCAATGAGGCGGATGCGGCGAACGCCGGCCTGCCGCAGCTTGGCTCCGACGACCACGGCAGCCAGGCCCGCGCCGACGATGGCGACGTCAACCTCGTCTCTCACGGGCTTGCGCTCGATGAATGGCGTGAATGGGTCCTTCAGGTACCCCGCGAACGCCTCCTCGCGCCTGAGGTCGTGGATGACGCCGCGCGAGGGGGTCATTCGCTTGGCTCGCTCTTGGGCGTACCTCCGGCGGACGCCGTCGCGGTCAAAGCCGGGCGCCGGATTATCGGACGGTGTCATGCAGTTCGCCTCGCTCTATGGTCAGGGTACGTCGCCGGAGGTGCTCTCGATTCGAATTATGGATTGCCACGGCAAGTGTCGCTTGCCTACGCGGCCATGTCAACGCTGGCGCTCGTAACCCGCGATGGCGTCGTCACCCGACCGGGGGAGGCGCATCCGTAGACCTTCGGCCTTCAGCATCCAGGCCGCCCCGTCGGCGCTCTCGCTCCAGATGGAGCGAGCATGTCAGAGGCCCTCCGCCTGTCGTCAGCGCCCTTTTCCGTCACTATCGCAACTCTTCCCCTAAGAAAGCCCCCTTGAGGTCCTGTATCTATTCCCCTCTGTAAGTACTGCAGTACCGAAATGGGCCCCTTGCGCCGGCAGCCGGCTTGGACCGATATGAAAACTATCTTTTTCGTCACGTAGTCTCGCATGCTCACGAACAACAGATGGCATGCCTGGAGATGCTCTGTGGCGGCGTTCTCGAGCGGCATCCAAAGCTTAGGGTCGCGTTTATGGAATCTGGCTGTGGCTGGATCGCTTCGTGGCTTGAACGCTTAGACAACCATGTGAAGAATTGGGGACATACAAGCGTGAAGCTGCCACACCTGCCCTCCGAGTACTTCAAACGGCAGTGTTGTATTTCCGCTGACCCAGACGAAGTCATGATTCCTGGAATCGTTCAGGTCATTGGTGATACAAATATCCTTTTCGCTTCTGACTATCCCCACCCAGATGGCATATTCCCCGGCGCTGTTGCCGAGATGGCCGAGCGAAAGGATATCTCTGAGGCGAGCAAGTCAAAAATTCTAGCCGAAAACGCCGCCCGCTTTTTCCGAACTAACCCCAAAACGAAGGCTCAGGCCAAAAAGTCCAAACGCTAGAAATCCTCTTGTCGGAGACTTCCGCACTGCCCCTAAATTCTTGGCGGAGAGAGGGGGCTCCGAACTCTGCCGCGAGCACGGGTGCTGGTAGCGGCGTGAAGCGTGTATGCGACTGAAGTGGATTGGGGGCGCTTTTCGCTCCGGTTGACGCGCCAAACTCCTCCAAAATCCGCTTGTCCCCGCTTCGCAAGACGAATCAACGGGCTTTGGCGAAGACCTTCACTTCTTGTTCTAATCGGGCGCCTAGCTTGTCCGCTTCAGCATCGAGGTCATGCTGAGCTTGGAGCCCAAGCCAAAACTCTGGAGACGTGTTGAAATAGCGGGCCAGGCGCAGCGCTGTATCGGCGGTCACCCCCCGCTTCCCCAAGACGATTTCATTAATCCGTCGCGGGTCAACCCTGATGTCCAGCGCCAGTCGATGCTGGCTGAGACCCAAGGGCTTTAAGAACTCCTCCTGGAGGACCTCTCCCGGGTGAAGGGGAGCCATTTTTCCTTCTACCATTGCTCGGGACTCCTAGTGATAATCTGTGATTTCGACCTCAAATGCGGCGCTTTCGCGCCAGACGAAGCAAATCCGCCATTGGTCGTTAACACGAATTGAATGCTGTCCCCTGCGATTCGCGAATAGCTTCTCCAAGCGATTGCCCGGAGGCGACCGAAGATCCTGTAGCGAGCGCGCATTGTTCAACATGCGGAGTTTCCGTAAGGCTGTCCGTTGGATGTCGGGTGGGAACCCCCTCGAATAGAGACGCCGGTAGATCCTCTCCGTGTCCTGATCCTTGAAGGACTTGATCACAACCAAACTCTATAGCGCTTCACGCTAGGCGTCAAGGGCTATGCCAATGGTTCCCGCAGCGCGAAGGCCACCTGCTCCGGACTGTTCAGAGAAATGGAGCCACCTCTTTCCGACTGCTGATGTTGGTGGCGACTACGAAGGTTAATTCGAGTATCGAGCTGATACAGGAAGGGGCCCCGGCGCTTTCCGGAAGGCCCCTGTGTTCCAGGTGGAGACGGGGGGGGAGTCGCTCTCTAGCGCGAACACGGATCTTGGTGGCGGCCTAGGCCTTCACGCCCTCACAGACATGGCCTGCCTTGGTGGCGGTTCGACGTAATCATGCGAGATGGTTTTGTCTGTTTGGGGTGCTCATGTGAGGTTCAATTTGGCCGCCGCGTCGTCTATAGCCAGAACCGTCGCTTCGAATTGTTTGAGATCCCAAGTCGCTGGTCTTCCCGCCACCCCAAGTTTCTCCATGAATCGGCTGATCGAAGCTCCCAACTCTCGAAAGAAGACAGTAACGCGTTCATGATGATTTAAGACAGCTTCCCGCGCGGGGCCCCGCACCTCCAAAAGACTAAGACTGACGACGCCTTGGAGCCGCTCGGCAGTCGCACGGATATTAGCTAATTCGGCCCGTAAGGCTTGCCTCAAAGACTCCAATTGGCCAAGGGTAGTCGCGGTGGTTGGTTGAGGCACGCCTCGCAGACGAGCAAGCCAACCAGGGAGATCGAGTTCTCGGATGGCAGCAAAATAAGAAGACGGATTCAATCTTCCTGACATAGGTTTTGACTGAGAATGGACTTGCGCGAAGGTCTCAAGAGCAACTCGACCTTGAACGGTGGCTTTGCACAGGGCTAGGTTCAAATACTTTACTTCGTACTGCATGCGCGCTGATTCTCCGGGTGCAAGTCGGTTATGGTCTACGCGAAAGGATTCTTCTTGATTGCCAGAAGAAAATGTGACTGTCACGTCCTCGAATTCGATTCGCGGCGAATCGATGTCTGGTACGGCCCTATTAGTCACTGTCACAGTAACTTTGGCACTCGTTTCCTGTGTGGAAGAAGGTCGTGTTACCTCCATCGTGAGTTCGAGCAGGTCGCGGAACTCCGCCCAGAGATATTTAAGCGGCTTCTCGTACCCCATTGAGCCTCCTTAATCCCTCGCAACTTCCAGGCAGTATGCGCCTGGTGCGCAATGCAAACCTTGTTTG
>VGPF01000010.1 GCA_016875535.1 Chloroflexota bacterium | reverse complement strand
CACACAGCTGGCCTATCTGCTCGGCGGCACCATCATCATCGAAGTCATCTTCGGCCTGCCGGGCCTGGGCAGGCTGACCCTGGAGGCAGTCACGCACCGGGATTACACGCAGATCCAGGCCAACGTCATGCTCATCGCCGCCATCACCATGCTCGTGAATCTGATCGTTGACCTGTCCTACGGGTGGCTCGATCCCAGGATCAGGTACTCCTAAAAGGACCATCGCGACCGATGAGCACTGCTATCCAAGCAACCTGGCGGACAGACCCGCGCTACAAGGCGGTTTCCCTAGGGAAGCGCTGGCTGCGCTTCGCGAAGCGGGAGCCGATCGGCACGGCCGCCGGCATCCTCATCATCCTCCTTATCTCCTCCGCTCTCTTCGCGCCCCTCATTTCAGAATTCGATCCGACGAAGACCCGGGTCGGACGGCCCTTCACCGGCCCAGGTTGGGACCACTGGTTCGGCACAGACCAAGTAGGACGGGACGTCTTTAGCCGGGTTGTGCACGGAGGCCGGGTTTCGCTGCTGGTGGGCATCATCTCTGTTTCCATCGGTACCGCTGCGGGCACCATCATCGGCCTCTTGAGCGGCTACTTCGGCGGCTTTCTGGACATCGTGCTTCAACGCATCATTGACGCCATCATGTCCATCCCAACGATGGTGCTGGCGTTGGCGCTCATCTCGATCTTCGAACCGGGGACGGACAAGCTTATCCTGACGATCGCCGTGGTTATGACGCCCAGTTCTGCCCGCATCGTGAGAGGGGCAGTGCTGGCCGTGAAGCCGAACATGTACGTGGAGGCCGCCAAGGCCCTTGGCGCAGGGAGCGCGCGCATCCTCCTGCGCCACGTCCTCCCCAACGTCGTCGCCCCGGTTCTCGTCATCGGCTCTGTGCAGATAGGAAACGCGATCCTCCTGGAGGCCTCCTTGAGCTTTCTTGGCCTGGGGCCGCCTCCTCCCAACCCATCCTGGGGTTATATGATCAGCCAGGAGGGACGGGATGTGCTTACCACTGCCCCCTGGATCGGCATCTTCCCAGGCGTTTTCCTCAGCCTGACCGTCTTTGGCTTCAATATGCTGGGCGATACAATCCGTGACGTTCTTGACCCGAAGCTGCGTGGACGGATCGGGTAGCCTCTTTATGGCATGCGGCCTTGTGGGACTTTTCAAATAGCTTAGTGTGTTATATACTACCCCGCACCTTACCGCCCTCCTAGAAAACCGATTGTTTCCTAGGGAAGAACTGAGGAGGCCGCATCGAGAGAGCAGAGCAACTTTGTCGTGTCCCACAAGCGTAGAACTCTATGATCGGCTATGCGTAGAAAGCTCATGAAGGAGAATAGATGCTGAAACTGAGAAAACTTCCACTGAGAAAACTTCCATGGACCGCCTTTGTCTTGGCCATGGTGGTGAGCATGGTGCTGGTGGCCTGCGGCGGGGACGACGATGAAGATCCCACCGCGACGACTGCTCCCCCAACAGCGGCCCCGACAGCGGCCCCACCAACGGTGACCTCTGCTCCCCCGACAGCTGCACCAACCCGCGCACCAACGGCAACGGCTGCGCCGGTGCCAGGCGTCTTTAACGTCAACCCCAACACGCTGAAGGTCATCAAGTATCGCTATAACGCCCCGAACTTCTCCCTCACGCCTAAGCCGGGCGGCACCCTCAAGATTTCCTCCAGCGTCAGCTGGCCGAATCTTGATCCCATCAAGTCCGTCGGCTCCGGCACCAACGGCCCGCTAAGCGTGGCCCACAACCGCTTGGTCCGCTGCGCCGCAGGCTTGGAAATGAAGGTCTTTGACCCGTACACCTGCGAGATCGTGCCCGACCTTGCCAGCTCTTGGAGCGCTTCCGCCGACGGCAAGACATGGACGTTCAAGCTGCGCCCGGATGCGAAGTTCCAGAACATCGCGCCTGTGAACGGCAGGGCCGTCACCTCGGCCGATATCCTCTTCTCCTACGATTACGCCTGGAAGACCCAGGGCAGCGCCTTGGCGAGCAACTTCGCGAACGTTGATTCCGTCACGGCGCCGGACGCGCAGACCGTAGTCATCGCACAGAAGAGCGTCTCCGCCGACTTCCTTGCCGTGGTTCCCGCAGGCATCCAGCACTACATCCTGGCCAAGGAAATCAAGGATGCCAGCGGCAGCTTTGAGAACCAGATGATCGGCACCGGCCCCTACCAGGTAAAGGAAGTCAAGGGGAAAGAGCAGATCATCTACGTCAAGAACCCCACCTTCTTCAAGCCCGGTCAGCCGTACATGGACGCCTTTGAATACGGCGTCATCACGGACGGCGAGGCCGCCAAGGCGGCCTTCCGCGCCGGCCAACAGCACTGGACAAACCTGCCGGGCGCGAACTACACCGTTCGCGGCTCTGAAGAGATCCGCCGCACGGTGCCCAACGCCGTCTACTTTGAGACAATTTGGCCCCACGCCCTCTACTCGATCGTCGTGAACCTGGAGAGCGGCCCCACGGCGAACGTGAAGGTACGCCAGGCGATGTCCCTTGCCTATGACCGCCCTGGCGTGGTGAAGGACATCTACCAGGACGCCGGCACCATCATGTCGCCCGTGCCCTGGCCCTGGATTTTCGATCAGCGCCCGAAGCTGGACGAGATGCCGAACTACCAGTACAACCCGACGAAGGCAAAGCAACTTTTGACCGAGGCGGGGTTCCCGAACGGCTTCGAAATCCAGATGGACTACTCGAGAGGCGCCCTGGCCGACCATGACCTGAGCAGCCCGATCTTTGTGGACAACCTCAAGGCGATCGGCATCACGGTCAAGCTGAATCCCGTTGACTTCACCACACTCCGCGGCAACGCGGTGGGGTACAAGTTCGGCGGCGGCACCTTCTACTTCGTCGGAACGCAGTCCACGATTGATTCGTACGTCTACAATCACATGCATTCAGCTTCCTCGGGGAACGTGGCGCGCATCAAGGACCAAAACCTGGATAAACTCCTTGATAATCAGCGCGTCGAGATGGATCCGGCCAAGCGCAAGGACATCCTGAAGCAGATCTGGCAGGCGGAGCATGACAACGTCTGGAGAATCCCGGCTCCCACCCTCGCCGCGATCTACTTCCATAGCGAGAAGCTCCACAATGCCCTCTTCTCCTACCAGTACCTGATGCCGAACATCTTTGGCCCCAACCTCGAGTACATGTGGTTGGACTAGTAGGCTCTTCGGCTCGCTAACCGGGCAGTGAAGAAAAGAGCCCGCCCCAGTGATGGGGCGGGCTCTTGCTTTTCGTCGGGCAGCATCTCGCGGGGATAGTGGGCTGTCTGGCGGGGTTTCCGTACTGGCTCAGGCTATCGCAATGGGGTTCACTGGACTGCCCGTGCCGCCCACAACGCGCAGTGGGGCCACGACCAAAAGAAACTCATAGATGCGGTCTCCGGCAAGCCGCTCAAGGTTGAGGTACTCCAGCAGCGGCACACCCTGGTTGCGCAGCAGCTCAACGTGAACGGCTAGGAATTGACCCTTCGCCCAGGGGATCGGCTCGATAGCGGCATTATCACAGCCGACGACGGCGATCCCCTTTTCCCGAATGAGGTTGCAGGCATCAAGCCCGATGCCAGGCTCCCCCTGATGCTCGATGGCCGGGTCCTTAAGGTAACGCCGGATCCAGCCTGTCCGGACGAGCAATGCGTCCCCAGAGCGAAGCGTGAGGCCTTGGGACTCGGCACAAGCGGCAAGCTCGGCAGAGCCAAAGGCGCGCCCTGCGGGGACGGCGCCGACTTTGAGATAGCGAGCCATATCGAGCATGACGCCACGGGCCACGATGGCCTCTTGCTTATCTATGCCGCAGCGCTGCGCCCCCGCGGCGGCCGTAAGGCTACCGGCAGGAAAGCCGTTAAACAGGCGATCTCCGTGCCAGACGTGAGCCAGGGAATCCATATGCGTACCAGAATGGGAGGCAAACGAGTAGTGGTCCTCAGCGCTGAAAACGCCCTTGGTGCCGGGGTGGAGTCTCTCGTAGGCGGCCCCGCTGAGTGACGTAGTGCGCATTGGCGGCTTCCGGTAGCCTTTGGGCGGGTAGCCGCTCCGTATCGGCAGGCCAAGGGGATAGACCTGGCCTGTCCTGCAGAGGCCGGTTGCAGCGCGAACCACCTGAGGGGTCAGCAGGTTCAGGGCGCCGCGCTCATCGGCTCTGCCCCAGCGGCCCCAGTTGGAAGGCTTGCTCGCCAAGGCTACCCCTAACCCTTCGCAAGGTGCGGGATGACTTCCCGACCCATAAGTTCGATGCTACGCATGACCTTGTCATGCGCGATGCCGCCCATCTGCATCAGCCCCAAGATAAGCGTTATCCCGGCCCTTTCATACTCCCGGATCTGCCGGATGCAATCATCAGGGGAGCCGACGATGATCATGCGCTCGCTCAGGGCTTGCTCCCAAGAAGGCGGCTGCTCCCAGTACGGCTTGCGGCCGGGAGGGATGGCGGCGAGCCGCTTCCGGCGCTCCTCCGGGTCGCGCGGAGCGAAGAAGCGGCAGAGCTGTTCGATGTAATAGGCATGATGAGGGCGCACCATCACCATCGCCTCGCGGGTGGTCTTCGCGCAGAACAGCGGGACCATGCAGCCGACTTCCAGGGCCTCGCGCCTATCGTGGCCGAACTTCTTCCAGACCTCGCGGGCGCTGGCCGTATCGCCTGTGATATTCTCAAAGCCTCCCAAGATCGTCCCCGTGAGCATATGCATGCCGCGGCCGAGGTTCTGTTCTTGGGATGTCCGGCTTGTCGTCGAAGCCCACATGCGCGGCGCGGGCTTCTGCAGCGGCTTGGGCACGATGGTCACCGGGCTGGTGACCTGGTAATACTTCCCATGAAATGTGACGTTCTCCTCAGTCCAGCATTTCCTGACAAGGTCGCAGTACTCCAGAAAGAGCTCTTTGTTCGCGGCGGCCGTCTCCCCGTACGGCGAGGGTTGCTTCCATATCTCGAATTCGACCTCAGAGACGCCGCGGCCTACGCCGAACTCGAGGCGTCCGTTGGAGAGGATATCGATGGAGGCAAAAGACTCAGCCGTATGGATCGGGTCGTTCAAGGGCAGGAGGCGCACCGCCGTTCCAAGGCGAATCGTCTTGGTGCGCTGGCTCGCGGCGGCAAGCAATATCTCGGGAGCGGGAACATGGGAATAGCCAGGATTGAAATGGTGTTCGACGCTGAAGGCGCCCCAGAAGCCCGCCCGTTCACCGGCCACGATCTGCTCAAGAACGTTATGCCAGATGTCGTACTCGGTATAGCTCCGGGGGTCCACTTCCATCTCATAGTGCAGTGCGATCTTCATCGGAGGCTGTTGCATGGCTAGTCCTCCGCCTTTTGCATGCTAAAGGGGTAGACGTTCGTCACGCCCCCATCAACGACGATGGTTTGGCCGGTGATATAGGCGGAGAGGTCGGAGAGAAGGAAGAGGGCGACGGCGCCGATGTCATCAACGGTGCCTAGGCGGCCAAGGGGGATGAGCTCGTTGAGTCGCTTGAGCGCCTTCGGCGTGTAGGCCTCGGCGCTGCGGTCGGTCATGATGGTCCCCGGGGCGATGCTGTTCACACGGATGCCGAAGGGACCGCATTCAGCGGCAAGGGTTCGCGTCACGCTGATCATCCCGGCTTTTGCCGCGCCGTACGCCGCGTGATGAGGGGCAGAGGTCAGACCGTTGACAGAGGAAATGCTGACGATAGCGCCTCTGGTTCGATGCTTTTTGAAGTGGGTGACGGCGGCGCGGGAGAGCAAGAAGAAGTGGCGGAGGTTCAGGTCAAGGACTTTGTCCCATGCCTTTGGGTCCGTATCGGTGACCGGCGCCCACGGGGCAAAGCCCTGCATGCCGCCCACCACAGTCGCCAGCAACTCAAACTTCCCATGGCCTTTGGCAACGTCCCGCACAAGGCGGTCAATATCGGCCTGGCGGGTGACGTCCGCTTGAAGCGCCGTGGCCCGGGGCCCAAGGCCCTTGGCGGCGGCGGCAGCTCGCTCCTTGACGATATCAACAACGACGACCTTCGCGCCCGCTTCGTAGAGGGCTTGGGAGATCGCGAGGCCCATACCAAGGCCGCCGCCTGCCACAACCGCCGTCTTCCCGCTAAGGGAGAGCTTGTCCCGATAGCGTCTTCTCCTCTCGCCGGTCTTCATGACTTTTGAGCGCCGATCGTGGTGGAGATGCCCTTACGCTTGAAGTGCGGGATGACGTATTTCCCGAGGAGTTCGATGGAGTGTATGATGTCTTCATGCTTCATATGGCCGAAATCCACGTCGCAGAGGATGTGGTCCACGCCGGTCTTCGCGTAGGACTCCATCTTCCTGATGACGTGATCCGGATCGCCGATGACTACCATGTCCTCATGATCGAAGGCCTCCACGCCGACCTTTCCTTCGTGGTACTTCTGCAAGAGCGGGAAGTCCCCGAACATCTTGTTCGTGGACTGCATGCCCTCCCAGGCGGTGGTCGCCAGGACGGCGTGGGTGAGCCACCATGCAACCGCTTCGTAGGCGCCGGCTTCCCGAGCTTTTGCGGCTGAATCGGCGCACATGACCAGGGTATAGGCGCCGACCTTATCGTTGATCATCGCGCCGACGGGTTTCGCGTTCTTGATGCCGCGCCTGTACACGTTGATCCGCTGTTCAAGGCGATCAAGAGGAAGGAGGATCGTCAGGCCCAGAGCGCCGACGCCGATCTCGGCGGCGATGGGGTAGCTCTCGTCATTGCTGGCGGCCATCCAGAGAGGCGGGTGCGGCTCCTGAAGGGGTTTGGGCACGACGTTCCGTTCCGGAATATCGAAGTACTGCCCCTTGTGGCTGAATCTCTCCTTCATCCACATCTGCGGAATAATCTCCATCGCTTCCTTCCACATCGCGCGGGATTCCTCATATTTGATGCGGAAGCCTTCCTGCTCGAACCGAGTGGAACGGCCGGTGCCGAACTCGACGCGCCCGTTGCTCAGCAGATCGAGGACGGCTGCGCGCTCGGCAACCCGCACCGGGTGATTGAAAGGATAGGGAAGAAGGACCACGCCGTGGCCAAGACGGATGTTTTGGGTGCGCTGGGCCACCGCGCCGAGGAAGATCTCCGGAGCGGAGGAGTGCGAACGCTCTTCCCGAAAATGGTGCTCCACGAGCCAGACCGTATCGAAGCCCAGCTTATCGGCCAGCTCGATCTGCGCCATGGACTTCCGATAGACCTGATACTCGCCTCGCGATTGAGGCTTGGGCCAGGGCTTGGGCATCTGCAGTTCGTAGAGCAGATCTATCTTCATCAGGACGACTCCTCTAATGCGTTGTAGAACTGATAAGACGCTGCTTCAGCGCCGACGGGGTGCAGGTCTTTGCCGAGCATCGAGGGAAAATCGCGGATGATGTCTTGAAGCGTCCAACCTTGTGGGCGCTTTGCCTCACGCCATGGGCCGGGATGTGCGTGTATCTGAAGGCTATCGCGGTGGAGGCGCATAACCTGGCCGGTGATGTTCTTCGCATAGTCGCTGATCAGAAAGCATGCGAGAGGAGCGGCTAGCTCGACCGGTTGATAGACAGTCGGCTTTTCGCGGCCTGCATTCAAGATGTCCGTCATCTGCGTCGCGCCGCTGGGAGAAAGGGCATTTACCCGTATCCCGTAGGGGGCCAGCTCCAATGCCCAGGAGTAGGTAAGGCTCGCCACCGCACCCTTGCTGCCGTTATAGGCGGAAAGATCAGGACCGCCCGCCTGGGCGTAGGAAGTGGTGTTGAGGATGACGCCGGCTCTTTTCTGCACCAGGACATTCGCGGCGTGGCGGGCGCAGAAAAAGGTGCCGTACGTATTCGTACGGAAGATGGCGTCAAAGCCGGCCTCGCTCTCGTCAAGGAGTCGCGCCTTGTGGAGGATGCCTGCATTGTTAACAAGCGCGTCAAGCGTGCCGAAGCCGCGGAGGGCGGTCTGGACGAGATCGTGGGCGCCGTCCCAGGTGGCGATATCGTGAGAATCGGCGATGGCGCGCCCGCCGCTTCTCCGAATCTCCTCCGCTGCCGCCTCAACGAGGTCAGGCTTGAGGTCATTTATGACCAATCGCGCCCCTTCCTTGGCCATCGCCACCGCATAGGCGCGTCCAAGGCCCCGGCCCGCGCCGGTGATAACCACCACTTTGTTTTCCAGGATCGGCACGTTGGTACCTGCTTTATAATTTCATCTGCCGCTTGGCCGTCATACCACGGGTCAGCTGCAGGATGGTCTCCAGCACCTGCTTCCGGCTGGACCCATTGGGGGGAGCAAGGCCCAGCAGTTGGACGGCCCAGAGGCCATCAATAGCCAACCGGAGCATCGTAGCCAGTGCAGGGTCAAGGCCGTCTTCCTCGGCAGATGCCTGCCACCTGGCGTAGATAGCGCGAGCGGGAGCGAGAAGCTCGGGGTTCAAAGCCGCGGCAGCCATAAGGCCTGCCCCAAGCTCTTGGGGCGTCTTGCTCTCGTACATCGCCAGAGCAAAGGCCCGCAGCCACCGACCAGGCGTATCAGTCTTGCCGGTTTCGCTCTCTTCGAGCTTCCGGGTCAACTCCCTGTCAAAGCTCTCCATATAGCCCACAAGCATCCCCTGGATCAACGCATCTTTAGAGGGGAAGTGGTAGAGCAGTCCGCCCTTGCTTACCCGGGCCTCCCTGGCAACGGCCTCAAGGGTTATCTGGGTCACGCCATCGCGAAGGGCGACGCGCGAGGCGGCGTCAAGGAGCGACTGGCGTGTTGATTGGGCCACAGAGGTCGTCGTCATGGGCGCAACTCTACCGTCCAGACGGTACAGAGTCAAGGTGCCCGAAAGGAGGCAGGCGGATCAGGATTCCTGCTCAAGAACGCCGGCGCCGAGGAGTTCGGCGTACCTCTCATCGGAGAGGCCCAGAAGCTCGGTGACGACGCGATGCGTGTGCTCGCCGAGAAGGGGCGCGGGCCGCATTTCATGGGGCGTCAAAGAGAGGCGGAAGGACGGGCAATCATAGGTGCGGAGGCCCATTTGCGGGTGCTGAAGCTTTGCCAAGTGACCACGGTGGCGCAACTGCTCATTCGCGTGAAGGTCATACCCGCTGGCCACAACACCGGCCGGAACGCCCGCCCGCTGCAAGCGTCGCATAACCTCCTCGGCCTTGAACCCGCTAGTCCAGGTGTCAATGACGGCATCCAGGGCGCCCGCGTTTCGCCTTCGCAAATCCTGTGTCGCAAAGCGCGGATCCCGCGCCAGCCCTGACTTGCCCATCGCGCCGCAGAGCGATCGCCACTCCTGCTCGGTGTAGCAGGCGATGGCGCACCAGCGATCATTGGCGGCGGCGCCGGCGGCGGGGTCGTCGGCGCAGCGATAGGTATTGTGCGGCGCAGCGATGTCAGAGCGATTCCCCTGCCGCGACCACTCGCGGCCGTTGACGGTGTAATCGAGCACGGCCGGGGCGAGAAAATGAACGGCGGACTCGAACTGAGAAAGGTCAATGTAGACGCCCTTGCCTGTCCTGTGCCGCCGCTCAAGAGCCGCAAGCACCGTGGAAAGGGCGAACCAAACGCCGATGAGGTCACCGTAGGCTGCGCCAAGGTCAACCGGTGGAAGGTCCGGCCAGCCTGTCACGTGGTTGATGCCGCATAGCGCATGCAAGAGCGAGGCATAGCCGGACTGCTGGGCGTTTGGGCCGGTCTGTCCCTGGAAGGATGAGCTAAGCATCACCACGCTTGGGTTCGTCTTGCGGATGGCCTGATAGCCCAGGCCCCACTTCTCCATCACGCCGGGGGTGAAGTTTTCCACCACAACGTCCGCCCAGCTGGCCAGCTTCCGGGCGATCTCCAGGCCTTCGGGCTTCGTCATGTTCACGCCCAGGCTGAGCTTGGAGGTGTTGTGATTCGCGAATTGAGCGCTCGAGTTAAACGTGGGCTTCCCCGCAAACGGCCCGGTCTGGCGAGTACCATCGAGCCTCGTGCTGCTCTCCACCTTAACGACCGTCGCGCCGAACATCGCGAGATACTTGGACACGGTGGGCCCGGCAACAAGCCATGTGAAATCGGCGACTTTCAGACCTTCAAGGGCGCGCCTTGGACCAGGCCGGGCCGAAGCGTACGCGGCGCGCTTCCAGCGCCCGAGCTCACTGCGTATCTCCCTAGTGTGTTGCCCAACCGTTGGAGTAGGGCTCGGCGCCCGCCACAGAGGCTTGGAGCTTTTGAGCGGCGGGCCGGGAAACTTGACCGCCGCATCGAGTCCGTGCGGTTTGAGAGCAACAAAGAGCTTGCGAGCCCTAAGCTGCTCGTTATGGACAACGCGCTTAGGGCCGTTGATAGGAAAGAGCAGGATACGCCGTTTTATGGCCGCGTCCAGCATCTCCTGCACCGTATGCAGCTTGAAGAAGCGGCGGAAGGCAGACTCCCACTTGTCCACTTCGCTCTGGGAGAGTTTGTAGAGGCTCTTCTCCTCCCACGGGACTTGGAGCAGGCCCTCGTCAATGCCGTCCTCCTTCATCATTGCAAGAAGGGGGGTATTCTTGCGACCCCAGCCCGCGCCGACCCACCAGACCCAAGAGACGTAACCGTCCTTGCATTCCCACACCCAGTTGCGGTGGATCTTCAACCCAGGTGTGCCGCCGCGCGTGCAGATGACCTGGCGGGTATCGTAGTACTGTTGGACCCAATCGAGAGAGTCCGTCACCGCCTCTTGCATCGAAAGGTCTACATACTGTCCCTGGCCGGTCATGAGGCGGTGATAATGGGCGATCAACGTGCCCACCGCGGCCTGCGCTCCAGCCTGGCAGTATGACTGGGGAACGCCGATGACGACGGGTCGCCGTTCCGGGTTGCCTGCGATGTAGAGCAACCCCCCTGTAGCCATGGCGATCAGGTCGCCGTTCTTATAGTCCTTATACGGACCGGCTTGGCCGAAGGGCGAGACCGCAGTCATGACCAGGCTCGGGTTGGACCGGCGGAGATCGTCATAGCCCAGTCCCAGGGATCTCAGATAGCCGACCGGTTTTGACTCGATGACAAAGTCGGCGGCCGCCGCCATGCGCAGGAAGGTCCGCCTATCGCTGGGCCTTCCCAGATCAAGCGTCATGCTGCGCTTGTTGGTGTTGTAGGCCCAATAGGAGAGCGAGCGATCCGGGTCAGGCGTGTCATGGTGGAAGGGACCGACTAGCCGCTCGGGGTCGCCCCCGGGCGGCTCGATCTTAATGACGTCCGCGCCGAGGTCGCCAAGGATGCGGCCGCAGAGAAAGGCCTTCGCGTCCGTGAGGTCCAAAACGCGGTAGGCGCTCAGGGGAAACCGGCCGCTCACGGGGCGCGCTCGCTTATGCTCCATGCGGAGAGTCTAGCAGACGCCGCGATCACTTTGCGGCAGGGAGCCCGAGCCCGCGCGCGGCGATGATGTTGCGCTGGATCTCCGAGGTGCCGACGCCGATCGTGGAGGCGACGCTGATCTGATACAGGCGCTCCACACGGCCCAGCATCGGGGCCTTCCTATCGCCGCGCTCAAGCTGGCCCGCCAAGCCCAGCGCCTGCATGCCGATGCGTGCGGCGCGCTGCTCCAGTTCGGTGACAAAGAGCTTTGTCTGAGAGGCCTCCCGGCTCGGAGACTGCTTGCGCATCTGCTTGGAGACGATGGCGTAGCCGAGCGCCTTTGCCACCTGGAGGTCCATGGCGACTTGCGCAAGCTGGTGGTGCAGGCCCGTCTGCCTGATGCGCTCGCGCTGGCGCGACGGCATAGTCTTGATGTACTCGAGCAATTCGTCAAGGAATCGGCGCACGGATATCGTCGCGGCGAGATTGGAGCGTTCAGACTCCAGACCCGTGACGGCTTGAAGCCAGCCCTTGTCCTCTTCGCCCACAAGGCAGTCGCGCGGCACCCGCACATTCTCCAGGACAACTTCGCTGAAGTTGTGGGTGCCCACCGCGCGCCATTCGCGGACCATGGTGACGATGGGGTGGACCGTGATGCCTGGAAGGGACATCTCGAGCAGGAAGGTGCTGATGCCTTTGTGCTTCGGCACATCCGGGTTCGTTCGAGCGAGGAGGAGCCCCCACTGGGCCCGGTGCGCGTCGCTCGACCATATCTTGCGGCCGTTCACCAGGAAATAATCACCCTTGTCCTCGGCCTTCGTCTGGAGGCCGGCCAGATCGGAGCCGGCGTTCGGCTCGCTGAAGAGCTGGCACCAGAGGAGCTCTTCCTTCGCGATCTTGGGCAGGTGCTTCGCCTTTTGCTCAGGGGTCCCGTACTGCATGAGCGTGGGGCCCACAAGGCCAAGGCCGGCGCCTGCGGGCCGCGGCGCGCGCGCCAAGGACATCTCTTCGTTGAAGATCATCTGCTGCATCGGCGACCAGCTCTGGCCCCCGTACTCCCTGGGCCAGGAGACGGCAAGCCATCCCTTCTCGCCAAGGGCGCGGGCGAATCGCTTGCGAAACTCCTCGGTCTCTTTATCGCCGAGCTGCTGATTAGCATATTCGGCAGGGGCGTGCTTCCTGAGGAAGTCGCGCACCTCTTGGCGGAACGTCTCTTCTTCAGGCGAGAAGCGGAAGTCCACGATAACCCCTGCCGGCCTCTAGCGTCCGAACGTCTCGAAGAGCGCCGTGCGGTATTCGTTCGTCTTCTCGCTGTCCATGTGGAAGCCGGGCACCTCAACCATGATGCCGTCCACCAGGTCCTTGAAAACGGCGATCTTCTTCCGCACTTCATCCACGGTGCCGACGACGGTGAAAGCGTCAATCATCTCGTCCGTAACCAGCTGGGCGATCTTGGGGCTGTGGCCCCCTTCGGTCTTGAAGATCTGCTGGATCTCCGTCGTGAGCTTGCCGAAACCGTGCGCCTCAAAAAGCGGCTGATAGGTGCGAACCGTCGAGAAGAAGCCGACCTCACGAGCGGCGTCATGGCGGGCGGCCTTGCGATCCTTGGAGATGATGACCACCAGGGGCACGGTCAGTTCGATATCGCTGCGCTTGCGCCCGGCTCTATCCAGGCCGATCTTCACATTGGGGTGGATGACCTCTTTGATCCAGTAGGGCGACCAGATGATGTGACCCAACATCCCTTCCGCCACCTCACCGGCGAGCCGCGCCATGCCGCCCTGGACGCCCGCCAGGTAGATGGGGATGCGCTCCCGCACCGGCGCGATGGGCCGCCGCCAGCCGACTACCTTCACATCGTAGTACTCGCTCTGGTAGGTGATGGGCTTGCCCGTGTGGGCGTCCTTGATGATCATGCGGACGAGTTCCACGGTCTGGCGCAGGTGCGGCACCGCCTTGCCGTAGTTCTTCACGCCGTGCCACATCTCCACCAGGCGCTGGACGCCGGAGCCAAGGCCGAGGTTGAAGCGGCCGCCGCTGATGTAATCCATGTCCAGCGCGGTCAGGGCCGTCTCAAGCGGGCTTCTGGTAAAAGCTAAGGCGATGGAGGTGCCCAGCTGGATACGCGAGGTGTGGCCTGCGACGGTGGCCAGCGGGACAAAGGGGGCGCCGCCGTTGAGCTGCTCCGCCCACACGCCGTCCATCCCGGCGGATTCCGCCGTCTTCGCCCGCTCGATAAGCTGGGCGGCAGTGCCCGACCCCAGACCAGCGTATATCTTCATGTCGTTCTTCCTTATCTCTTCGCGGCGGCGGATCGCTCCGCTTGGCGGTTATTTCCCAAAGACGTCAAAGAGGGCGTTCTCGTACGGGAGGGCGTCGGCGCGCTTCATGGCCTGGGTCGGCGTCTGCAAGATGATGCCGTCGGCATACTGGCCATACTCGGCGATCTTCCTGCGCACCTCATCCGCCGTGCCCATCGCCACGAACGTCTCAGCCATCTCATCGGTCACAGCCGCATTCATCTTCGGCGAGAACCCCTTGTTCTCACGGAAGATCTGCTGGATCTGCTGCGCCTGCTGTTGGAAGCCGTGGAGGGCAAAGAACGGCTCATAGGAGCGCACGGTGGCGTAGAAGGCTGGCGTGCCGCGCGCGATCTCCAGAAGGGTCTTCTTATCATTGCCGATAAGCACGTCCACATAGAGCCAGACGAAAAAGTCCTTCCGTTCCTTGCCGCCTTTCGCCATTCCCTCGGCAAGCTTCGGCTGCATGACTTCCTTGATATATTTGAGCGTATAGACCGGGTGGGCGATGAGTCCATCGGCAACCTCACCGGCCGTCTTGATCATGCCGGGCCCTACCGCGCCGAGAAGGATCGGCATCTTCTCGCGCACCGGACGCCACGGGCGCATATACCCCACAATGTTGGTCTTGTAGTATTCACCGTTGAACTGGATCGGCCGCATCTTGTGGGCGTTCTCCATGATGAGGCGCGTCACCTGCAGATACTCTTTGATGTGCGGGATCGGCTTGCCGTACGGCATGTTGTGCCAGTTTTCGATGAGCCGCGGCAGGCTGGTGCTGAGGCCAAGGATGAAGCGCCCGTCCGTAAGCCGATCGAGGTCCAGCGCAGTCAGCGCCGTCGTCATGGGACTGCGCACGAAGGCGTACGCGACACCGGTGCCTAGCTTGATGGTCGTCGTATGCCCGGCGACCGCGGCGCAGTTCACGTAGGGGGTGCCGGCAAGCTCTCCCGCGAAAAGCGCCTCAAAACCCGCCGCCTCGGCGCGCTTCGCGCGCTCGATCATATGGGGCATGCTCTTATCGTCGAGACGCAAGGCGTACTTCATGGATAGCTCCAGGCGAGAGGCTTACACGCAAGAGGGCTGCGCCCTTGACTTGCCTACAGGCGCTAGATATATAGTTGGGTGAGGCATCGGCCAAGGGATTATATTGGTCTCAACTTCTAAGTGTCAATCTGCTGTACCGAGGCGCTAGCCCATGATCACAATCCACGTTCTCGACCCCACATCGGACGGGCCCGGCGCCTCGCACGCCCTCGCTGCGCGGAGAGACCTCCGCGGAACGCGGGGCGGCATCCGCCGGCAATGGCCCAACTTCGATACGTTCACAGCCCGCATCGAACGGCGGCTCATGCAGGAGCACGAACTCCAGCCCATCCTTCGCGTAGGCGGCACCTTCACTGAGCGGCGCGATGCCAAGCTTGAGGAATGGCGCACGTTCACGAGCCAGGTACAGTGGGCGATCGTCGGCCTTGGCGCCTGTTGGGGAACTTCCCCCTGGACGGTCTATGACGCCATCGAGCTTGAAGAGAAGGGTATTCCCACGGTGAGCATCGTGACCGACGAGTTTGCAGGCATCGCAAAGGCGACGGCGGCGGCAGAGGGATGGCCCGCGCTCAAGATGGTTATCGTGCCCCACCCGTTTGAAGAGTTGAAGGAAGATGCCGTGGTTACGCTTGCCGATGCCTCCTACGTAAAGATCGTTGATGCCCTTGCGAAAGACTGATGCGTTTGGATAGACGCTTCTAGACAGCACCCGCTATGACCTCCGAAAAACCACTCGCGACCTCCCAGGAGAGCGCCTACGAAGACCTCTACCGGCGCGGTTGGACCGATGGTCTGCCCATCGTTCCCCCAACGCCTGATCGCGTCCAGGCGATGATTGCCGCGTCAGGCCGCCCCGGCGATCACACCCTCGGCTTCATCGGGCCGCGCCGCGGGCGTGCCACTGTGCAAAAGGTGGCCGTCAACGCAGTCATGGCAGGCTGCTTACCCGGATACATGCCCGTTGTCTGCGCCGCCGTCTCTGCGGTCGCCGACCCGAATTTCCAGCTGGACCGCATCGCGCCGTGGACGGCCCCCTATGCCCCCATGATCGTCGTCAGCGGCCCTATGACGGAGAAGATCGGGCTGAGCAGCGGCCACGACCTCTTTGCCTCAGGTGCGCGCGCGAATGCGACGATCGGCCGGGCCTTGCGACTCATTCTCCTGAACATCGGGGGCGCTTCGCCTAGCGCGGTGAGCAAGAGCGCCCACGGATCCCCCGGGCGGCAGGGCATGTGCTTCGCTGAGAGCGAAGGGGCGAGCCCTTGGGAGACATACGCAAGAGAACAGGGGACCGCCGCAGGGCAAAGCGCCGTCACGGCCTTCGCCGTCACCGGCACCGTGCCGATCTTCTATCGCGTCATCAAGGTTAATCCGGAAGACCTGATCAACAACATCGCGGCATGCATGAAATATATCGAGGGCTACGCCACCGCCTACCACCAGGACGGCGGCCTGCCGGTGCTCTTACTCTGCCCTATCCACGCCAAGATCTTCGCAGGCCGAGGATGGGACAAACACCGCATCCGGGAAGAGCTCTTCAAACGTGTTGACTTCAAGCCGGTCTACGGGGCGGAATCGCGCATCAATGCGCCCACATGCCTCACCGGCGGCAAGGCGGACGAACGTCCCGCACGCCTGCCTATCCTGGTCGCCGGCGGCATCGCAGGCTATCACTCCACCTTCCTGCCCACGATCGTCGGCGTGCCGCCCATCACCAAAGTGATGCCATAGGCCTAGTGAGCGGCTTGCCGGGCGCGGCTCGTCCGCGCCTCGATGGCGGCGTAGGCGGCGGGGATGCGCATCAGCCACAGCATCGCCAGCACAGCCAGCAGCCCGCCGATGCCGGCAGTCGCGAAGCCGAGCCCCCAGCCCGTCAGGCTTTCTCGCCCGGTGATATCAAGAAGGCCGCCGAAAAGGGCGGGCGAGACGATGCCTGCCGCAAAGCCGAAGAAGCCGTGCACCGCCAGCGTGGAGCCCATCTTGCCGGGGATCGCAACCTCCGTGACGCTGGTGGTGTAGATGGCGGAGTCCGCGCCGGTGGTGATGGTGTAGACCAGACTCAGAGCAAGGACCATCGCCCAGGGCGCGCCGCCGATCCATCCCATCGTCATGGAGCAGGCGGCGCTCAGGGCGCACAGGGCGATGGCGGCGCGCAAACGGCCCACCCGGTCGGAAAGGACGCCTCCCAGGAAAGGCGCCGCCGCCCCCACGATGTTCCAGATGCCGAAGATGACGGCCGCGCGGGCGGCGGCATGCTCCGATTCGAAGCCGCCATAGGCGACAAGGACAAAGGCCAGGAAGGGTGTGAGCCAGGTGCGCAGGTGTGAAAGCTCGATGGAGTGCATGAAATAGCCGAAGATCATGACGCTCGCGGGCTTGCTCTTCAGCACGCTCAGGTCCAGCGTGGCCCGGGTATCGCGCACTCCTGACGGGCGGTAGCCGCGCAGGATAAGGTAGAGCACGATGGGCGTGAGGAAGGAGAGCCCGGCGAAGAGCGTGGTCGCGCCGCGCCAGCCCAGCAACGGGATGAAGGCGCCGATGAGCGTGAAGGAGAGTCCCGAGCCCAGATAGAAAGTCGTCACATAGAGGCCCGTCGCCGTCCCCCGTCCCGCCAGGGCGAAGCGCTCTGCAACCACGCGCGTCCCAGTGACGTAGATGCCGGAGATGCTAAGGCCCACAAAGAAGCGCAGCGTCATCGCGACGCCGAAATTGTGCGCCACCAGGGGGAAAAGTATCTGCGCGAGCGCGGCGGAGAGCCCGGCCGTAATCAGCACGCGATCGGCGCGCAGGCGGTCGGTCATGGGCGCGATGACCAGGGCGGCGATGACGGAGCCGACAGCCGTGGCGCTATTGACCAGCCCCGCCTGGCTGTTCGTCATCCCCCACTCCTCCTGGATGATGGCCAAGGAGGCGGAATAGGCGGACATGGGGAGCGCGGCGGCCAGCAGGGCCGTCATGATGCCGAAGAGCCAGTGCCAATCGGCCCGGGGCGCCTTCGGCTCTGTAGCTGCGGTCTCTGTCACGGTAGGGTCACCATCCGCAGCATGCCGTCACTTAGTCGGCCCCCAGCACCAGGGTCACGCCGCTATGCCGCGAGCCCAAGTTGCCGCCCGTGCCGTGGCAGATGGCGATCTTACAGTTCTTCACCTGCCTGGGGGTGCCCTTGAAATCGCCCCGCAGCTGCTTCACAGCTTCGATGATCAGAAAGATGCCGCGCATCCCTGGATGGTTCGAAGAGAGCCCTCCTCCGTCCGTGTTCATGGGCAGGTCGCCATCAACGGCAAGCCGCCCGCCCTGGACAAAGCTGCCGCCTTCGCCCTTCTTGCAGAAGCCCAGGTCCTCCAGCGTCGTCAGCGCCGTGATCGTGAAGGAGTCGTAGACCATCGCCAGGTCAATGTCCTTGTGCTTCACCCCAGCCATAGCCATGGCGTGCGGACCCGACTGCGCCGCCGCGATGGTGGTGAAATCGCGGTGGCCGCTGCTCAGGTGGGCATAGCCTTCCCCCGAGCCCAGAAGCCAGACGGGCTTGGTCTTGAGGCTCTTGGCCCGCGAAGGGCTGGTGACGATGACCGCGCCGCCGCCATCCGAGATGACGCAGCAGTCCAGCATGTGCAAAGGCGAGGCGATCATGCGCGAGCTAAGGACGTCTTGCACCGTGATGGGATCCCGATACATGGCGGTAGGGTTCATGCCCGCATGGCGGCGCGTCGTCACGGCGATCTCCGCCAGCTGTTCGCTCGTGGTCCCGTACTGGTGCATATGCCGGGATGCCACATTGGCATAGAGCGCCGCCAGGATGGTGCCGTAGGGCGCCTCGAAGCTATCCGGCCTAGGGTCCACCGTCTGCTTGCGGAACCCCCCGGTGCCGATGGCGCTGCCCTGGGAAAGGGCCGTGCTGCCGTAGGTGATCAGCACCACTTCGCACATGCCCGCGGCGATGGCCGCGGCCGCGCGCGTCGTATGCAGCAGGAAGGAGGAGCCGCCGACTTGCGTATTGTCCATCACCTTCGGATTGAGGCCCAAGTACTCGGCCATATACATGGAGGAGTAGCTGTCCGCGTTCATGAACCCATCCACGTCCTTGATAGTCAGCCCGGACTCCGCCAAGGCCATCGCGGCCGATTCCGCCTGGATCTGCCATACCGTGCGGTCGGGGGCGCGCCTGCGGGGATACTCGTAGACACCGGCGATGGCAGCCTTCTTGTGCAGCGTGGACATCCGCTCAACTCCTTCAAAACAGGCCAGGACGGCCGGTAGTATAACTCACCTATATATACTTGAAAACAATATCGGCCAAAGATAGAATGACCTCACGTTCGCCAGAGGGGAATCGTTCCTCAGTCCCCAGTTTTTCCTGAAAGACTGCGTGCGATGGAGGCCCTGTGAGCGCCAAGTTTAGCACTCTCATTTACGAGAAGGCCAACCATCGTGCCTTGATCGTCCTCAACCGCCCGGACGCCCTGAACGCCTTTGATAGGACGATGCAGCGCGAGCTGAAGGCGGCCTGGCAGATGGTGAAGGAAGACGAGGACGTTCGTGTGGTCATCCTCACCGGCGCAGGCGATAAGGCCTTCTGCAGCGGCGTGGACTTGAAGGATGGCGAGGACCCGGAGACCAAAGCGAAGAAGGAGCGCGACCCCTGGCATCATGAGGATGCGGGAGCGCGCCTCACCTCCAAGCAGAACGGCGTCTGGAAGCCGGTCATCACCGCTGTCAACGGCCTCTGCAATGCCGGGGCCTTCTACTTCATCTACGATAGCGATATCGTCATCGCCTCGGAGGGCGCCACCTTCTTCGATACCCACGTCTCCTACGGCCTCGTCACGGCGTTGGAGCCCATCGGCCTCACGCGGCGCGTCCCCCTGGGCGAAGTCCTCCGCATAGCGCTTGTCGGCGGCGATGAGCGCGTGAGCGCCAAACGCGCTTACGAGATCGGCCTGGTGAGCGAAGTGGTGCTACAGGCAGAGCTGATGCCCGCCGCGGAGCGCCTGGCGGCCAGCATCGCCTCCCACCCCCCCATCGCCGTGCAGGGCACCGTGAAGGCCATCTGGAGCGGCCTGGATGTGGGCCGCAAGCAGGCCTTGGAGCTTGGCGAGCTCTACCCGCGCGTGGGCAACACTCCGGAAGCGCTCAAGCAGTTGCATGAGAAGCTGGCAAGGAAGGACAAGCCCAAGTGGCGTCTGCGATGACCGGCTCCGCGCAAAAACAGGCGCGGGCGGCCCCCGGCCCTCTCCATGGCCTTCGCGTCCTTGACCTGACTCATTACATCGCCGGGCCGTTCTGCACCAAGCTCCTCGCCGATTACGGCGCGGATGTCATCAAGATCGAGCGCCCAGGCACAGGCGATGGCCTGCGCCATGTGGGGCCGTTCCTCCATGATGTCCCCCACCCGGAGAGATGCGGCCCCTTCCTCTACCTGAACACCAACAAGTTCGGCGTGACCCTGGATCTGAAACAGTACCAGGGCCGACAGATCTTCCTGGAACTGTTGAAGAGTGCGGATGCTATTGTGGAGAGCTTCAGCCCGGGGACTATGGAGCGCTTAGGCCTGCATTACGAGGAGCTCCACAAGACCGCGCCGAACATCGTGATGACCTCCATCTCGAACTTTGGACAGACCGGCCCCTATCGTGACTTCAAGGCCAATGAGCTCATTGAGTACGGCATCGGCGGCCAGCTGCACTCCACCGGCTATCCGGACAGGCCGCCGGTGAAGCTCGGCGGCAACATCGGCATGTACCAGACGGGTCAGAACGCCTGCTTCGCCACCGTGACGGCCCTCTTCCGCCGCGAATTCGATGGCTTCGGCGATTACCTGGACGTCTCCGTCTTTGAGACCCAAGCCGGCAACCAGGACCGCCGCAGCATCTACATGCTGAACTATGAATACACCGGCGTCGTCACCAAGCGCCATAGCGATGCCACGGGCCTGGCCTTCGGCATCTTCCCCTGCGCCGATGGCTATATCTGCTTCTGGTCCGGCATCAACCGTTTCTCCCGCGTCGCTGAGATGGTGGGCAAGCCGGAACTCGCGAACGACCCGGACTTCGTGGATTACGAGCGCGGCGTAAGCCCCCAGGCAATAGACCGATTCAACAATGAGTACCTTCTTCCCTGGACCCTTGAGCGCGACCTCTATACCGTGTGGAGGGATTCCCAGCGCGCGGGACTCGCCACCGCCCCCGTGATGTCCCCCGGCCAGTTCTTCAACGACCCGTACTACCGCGCCAGGGGCTTCTTTCCGGCGATCAACCACCCCGTGGCTGGCAAGCTGGAATATCCGGGCAGGCCCTTCATCATGCCCAATAGCCCCTGGAGACTGCGCCGTCCGGCGCCCTTGCTCGGCCAGCACAATCGGGAGATCTTCGGCAGCATCCTCGGCCTCTCCGCGGGTGAGCTTGCGAAGCTGAGGAAGGACGGCGTCATCTAGCCATGCGCGCCAACCGTCTGCCGCTGAAAGGCATCCGCGTCCTGGATCTCACCATGGTCGTCGCCGGGCCCTATTGCACCATGCTCCTGGCCGATTGGGGCGCCGAAGTCATCCGCATGGACACCACCCAGGTCTTTGTTCCCTACACGCGTGGCACCACGCCCCGGCCGCCAAAGGAGTACGTGGAGGCCGTGAGCGGCTCCGGCTACGGCTATGCCGGGAACACCCCCGCCGAGCGTCCCTGGAACCGCTACGCGATGTTCCAGAACCATGCGCGGAACAAGCTCAGCATGACCGTGGATCTCCTGGCGGAGGATTGCGGCAAGATCTTTGAGGATCTGGTGGCCATCTCAGACATCATCGTGGAGAACAACGTCCCCATCAATCTGGCAAAGCTCGGCATCACCTACGATCGCGTGCGCCGCATCCGGCCGGACATCATCATGCTCCGCATCCCGCCCTACGGCCTCGGCGGCGATTACGAGAACTATCGCGCCTTCGGCTCCCATATAGAGGCGGTCAACGGCCACCTCTGGATGCGCGGCTATCCCGATACGGACGCCACCATGCGCGGCGTCCTGCCGGTGGGCGATGGCCCTTCCGGCGTCGGCGGCGCCACCGCCGCCGTCATGGCCCTGCGCCACCGGGCGCGCACCGGCCAGGGCCAGCTCGTCGAGGTCTCCCAGACAGAGAACTTCGCCACCTACATGGGAGAGGCGCTTATGGACTACTCCATGAACAAGCGACAGCCGGAGCTCCTGGGCAATCGCAGCGCGCGCTGCGCCCCCCAGGGCGTCTACCCCGGTAAAGGCGACGACAAATGGGTCGCCATCGCCGTCAGCTCGGACGAAGAGTGGCGCGCCCTCTGTCGGGTGATGGGCGATCCGCCCTGGGCGCAAAACCCCGAGTATCAGACGAACGCCGGCCGGCTCCGAAATCATAACGAGTTAGACGAAAATATCTCCCAGTGGACAAAGGACCAGGAGCACTACGCCTTGATGTGGCGCCTCCAGGAAGCGGGCGTTCCCGCGGGCGCCGTGATTGACGAGGCGGAGGCCTTCAGCGACCCCCACTTCAACGCCCGAGGCTTCTTTGAGCGCCTGACGCACCCCGAGTGCGGCGCCCATCGCTACCCGGGGATCGGCTTCAAGATGCGCCGCACGCCCAACCATATCCGCCGCGCCGCCTGCCGCATGGGCGAAGACAATGAATACGTTTATGAAAAGCTGCTCGTGACAGATCACGAAAAATACACCAAACTCATCGCCGAGGGGCGCATCGGCATGGACTACGCCCCAACCGTGCGGTAGCTCTGGAGGCAACGATGGTTGGCATACGAGCGATCGGCGCCTATGTGCCGAAGTACCGGATGACCAAGGAAACGATCGGCTGGGGTTCGCCCGGAGAACGGGCCGTCGCGAACTTCGATGAAGACAGCGTCACCATGGCCACAGCGGCCGCCATAGATTGCCTTCGCGGCATAGACCGGCACGCCGTGGACGGCATCCTCTTCGCCACCACGTCCAACCCCTATTTTGAAAAGCAGAGCGCCTCCACCATCGCCACTGCGCTCGACCTTCGGGCTGACATCTTCTCCCAAGACCTCGCCTCCACCCTCCGCGCTGGGACCTCCGGCCTCCGCGCCGCCGCCGATGCCGTGCGCGCCGGGTCCGCCAAGAACGTCCTTCTCGCCGCGGGCGATGTGCGCCTCGCCTATCCCAAGAGCGATATGGAGCGCTACCTGGGCGATGGCGGCGCCGCCCTCCTTATCTCGGATACGGACGTCGCGGTGGAGATCGAGGCCTCCCACTTCGTCACCGAGCACATGATTGACCAGTGGCGCTCCACCACGGACACCTACATCCGCTCCGGCGAAGACCGCTTCATCGCGGATGAAGGCTACATCCCCGCCGTCATCGAAGCCTCCACAGGCCTGGCGAAAAAGACCAAGCTCACGCCCAAGGACTTCGCCAAAGCCGTCATCTACGCCTCCGACCCGCGCCGCCACGGTGAGATCGCCCGGAGGCTCGGCCTCTCGCCTCAGCAGCTGCAAGACCCCATGTTCGGCTCCCTGGGCAATACCGGCACGGCCTTCCCTCTCATGATGCTCGCGGCCGCCCTGGAAGATGCCAAGCCCGGCGACCGCATCCTCCTCATCGGATATGGCGATGGCGCGGATGCCTACGCCCTGAAGGTCACGGACAAGATCGAACAGGCGCGCGCCGGGCGGCGGTTGATCAAGAAGCACCTTGCGGCCAAGGCCAAGCTGCCCGCCTATGAGCACTTCCTGCGCTGGCGCGGGCTCCTCGCCGCCGAACCGGCGCGCCGCCCAGATCCTCAGCCCGTCTCCCTCCAGGCCGCCTGGCGGGATGCCGATCGCAATCTGCGTTTCTATGGCGGCAAGTGCACGGTCTGCGGCCATGTCCAATACCCCCCGCAGAAGCAGTGCGCCTTCTGCAAGGCCTACGACTCTTGGTCCCCTGTGCGTCTCTCCGATAAACAGGCCAAGATCGTCACCTTCTCCATGGACTACGTCGCCGGGACCCAGGACGTGCCCCTCGTCATCACCGTCGTGGACTTCGATGGCGGCGGGCGCGCTCTCCTCATGATGACCGATCGCGAGATTGACCAGATAAAAGTCGGCATGCCTCTGGAGTTGAGCTTCCGCAAGCTCGGCGTCATCGGCGGTGTGCACAACTACTATTGGAAGACCACCCCAATCCGGGCATAGGCTCACCCCAGGAGGCACACGATGTCTGGCATAGGCGATAAAGTGGCGATCGTCGGCATGGGTTGCACCAAGTTCGGCGAACGCTGGGGCGATAGCCCGGAAGACCTCCTGGCAGAAGCAGCGCAGGAGGCCTATAAGGATGCGGGCGTGGAGGCCAAGGACATCAAGGCCGCCTGGCTCGGCACCATGCTCTCCGGCTGGAGTGGCCAGCCCCTAGCTAAGGCCCTCAAGCTGGACTATATCCCCATCAGCCGCGTGGAGAACTTCTGCGCCACCGGGACGGACGCCTTCCGCAACGCCTGCTTCGCCGTGGCCGCCGGCGCCTACGATATGGTGATGGTGGCGGGCGTGGAGAAGCTCAAGGACACGGGCTTCACAGGCCTCGCCTCGCCCTTTATCCTCCCGAACACGAACGTGGACGCCCCCTCGCCCCCTCCGGCCCAGTTCGCCCTGGCCGCCACGGCCTACTTCAACAAGTACGGCCTCACCCTGGAAAAGGGCAAGGAGGTCCTGGCCAAGATCGCGGTGAAGAACCACCACAATGGCAGCCTCAACCCCAAGGCCCACTTCCAGCGAGAGATTACCCTGGAGCAGGCGCTCAAAGCGCCCATGATCGCCTGGCCGCTCAGCCTCTTCGATTGCTGCGGCGTCAGCGATGGCGCGGCCGTGGCCATCATCACCCGCCCGGAGATCGCCAAGACCTTGCGGAGCGATTACGTCCTGGTCAAAGGCATGGGCCTCGCCGTCGGCGGCGATCAAGGCACCCTGCGCGACGATTCCGAGTTCCACTTCTTCCCGGAAAACGTCAGCGCCGCCAAGCAGGCCTACGCCGAAGCGGGCATCGCGGATCCGCGCAAGGAGATCAACATCGCGGAGGTCCATGATTGCTTCACTATTACGGAGCTCATCATCATGGAGGACCTGCAGTTCTCTCCCAGGGGCCAGGCCGCTAAGGATGTGGAGGCCGGCACCTTCTCCCTGGAGGGCGAACTGCCGGTCAACACGGATGGCGGGCTCAAGTGTTTCGGCCATCCCATCGGCGCAAGCGGCATCCGCATGATGTACGAGGTCTATAAGCAACTCCAGGGCAAGGCGGGCCCCCGCCAAGTCAAGAACGCCCGGCTCGGCCTCACACATAACCTGGGCGGCTACCCCGGCTCCTTCACCGGCAGCGTCGCCATCTTCGGCAGGGCCGATACCCTGCGCAAGTAGGAGCGCGGGGCCTACGCCCAAGGACACCCCTATGGCAAACGAGATCCTCGTCGAGATTAAAGACCACGTCGCCGTGATGACGCTCAACCGCCCTGAGCGCATGAACGCCTGGGTTGGCGAGATGGACCTGCTGCTGGAAGAGTGGATGCCCAGGCTGGCGAACGATCCCGAGGTGCGTGTCCTGGTGCTCACGGGCGCCGGCAAAGGCTTCTGCTCCGGCGCGGACGTCCAGGGCTGGTCCGGCGGCAAGGACCCCACTGCCAAGGACAGCGCCATCAGCCGCCGCAAAATCACCCAGTCCTCTACCGGCCTCATCCTGCCCTTCCGCGAATTCCCGCGTCCCGTCATCGGCGCCATCAACGGCGTCGCGGCAGGCGCGGGCTTCGCCCTCGCCATGGCCGCGGACTTCCGCATCGGCTCGGACACGGCGCGTCTCAGCACCATGTTCATCAAGCGCGGCCTCACCCCCGCCAGCGGCGTCACGTGGCTCCTGCCCCGCACCCTTGGCCCCGCAAAGGCCCTTGATCTGATGCTTACCGGCGATTGGATAGAAGCGCCGGAGGCGGAGCGGCTCGGCCTCTTCAACAAAGTCGTCCCCGCCGATCAACTTATGCCTGTGACCCTGGAGCTGGCGCGCAAGATCGCCAGGATGCCGCCCATCGCCGCTGAGCTGACCAAGAAAGCCGTCTGGCGCGGCATGCAGAGCGACCTTGTGCCGCACCTGGACCTGGAGACCCACTATCAAAAGCTCTGCTTCGGCACTGAGGACTTCAAGGAGAGCACCCAGGCCTTCATTGAAAAGCGTGAGCCGAGGTTCAAAGGTCGCTGACCCTGCTGGACCTCGACTGTGGCTAGGCTTTTCTCATCGTGTATCATATGGATGCCTCGCTCACTAATGTATCCGCGCCACGGAGGGCTAGATGCCGACAAAAGAACTTGTGATCTCCGCTGACTCCCATGTCAACGTCCCCCATGAAGACTGGGCAACCCGCTTGCCTGCGAAATATAAGTCTCGCGCGCCTAAGGTGGAAAAGACCCCGGAAGGCGATGTCGTCGTCTTTGAAGGCAAGCGCACCCCCCTCCAGGGCCTGGCGGCCATGGCCGGCCGCGACCCGCGAGACTTTAGCGACCGCATCAAAGAGACCAACGCGCGCCCAGGCGGCTGGGATCCCAACAAGCGCATGAAGGACCAGGATATGGATGGCGTGGCGGCGGAGGTACTCTACGGCGGCGGGCCTCCCGGCCAGTCCGATGATATCCCCTTCCGTTTTGAGCTTTACAGGGCCTATAACGATTGGCTTGCCGATTTCTGCAAAGCCCAGCCCAAGCGGCTCTTCGGCATCGGCTTCGTCCCCATCTTTGAGATTGAAGGCGCCATCTCCGAATTGAAGCGCATCAAGCAGCTGGGCCATGTTGGGGCCGTGCTTCCCACCACGCAGAACATCAAGCCCTACGGCGACCCGTACTGGGACCCGCTATGGAAGACCGCGGTTGATCTGGGCTTCCCCCTCCACTTCCACGCTCGCGAAGGCATCACCGTCAGAGGCGAAAGGCTGCCGTACGAAGGCATGCCCAAGACCGGCGCCTGGCTCTCCATCGGTGCCATTACGCAGTTCCATCTGGCGGCGGAACTCCTCTGGTCCGGCCTCTATGAGCGCTTCCCCAAGCTCCGCCTGGGCCACATCGAAGGGAATGTCGGCTGGATCCCATACATGCTGGAGCGCTGCGACCAGGTCTTTGAGCGCCACCGCTTCTGGACCAAGGCCGTCATCACCACCAAGCCCAGCGAGCAATGGCGCAGGAATTGCTTCGCCAGCTTCATCGTAGACCACATCGGCGTCCAGGTGCGCCAATGGGTGGGCGTGGATAACTTCATGTGGTCCTCTGACTACCCCCATAGTGACACCTCGTGGCCTGACTCCCAAAAGGGCATCGAATCTATGTTCAAGGGCGTGCCGAAGCAGGACAGGGAGAAGATCCTGGCAAAGAACGCCGTCAAGCTCTACCACCTCCCCTACTAGAAGAGCCTCCGAAGCATGGCCGCAACGCTCCGGTGACCCTACTGGAGCGTTGCTTTATGCTAGACGCTTATGGACCTGCACTTCTCACAAGAGGCCGAAGCCTGGCGCAAGGAAGTCCGCGACTTCCTTGACGCGGATTTGCCTCCCGAGAAGGAATTTGAGACGGAGTTCGATGAGGACGACGGTCGCTGGAACTTCGCTCTCGCCTTCTCCAAAAAGGTCGGCGCCAAAAAGTGGACCTGCCTCAGCTGGCCCAAGCAGTACGGCGGCCTGGAGCGCCCCTTCGTCTATGAAACGATCTTCCGCGATGAGTTCGCCTACCGCAGCGCCCCGCTGGTGAACAGCACCGGCCTCGGCCTGGCCGCGGGAACGCTCCTCAATTTCGGTTCCGAAAAACAGAAGCGGGAACACCTGCCCGCCATCGCCTCCATGAAAACACTCTGGGCGGAAGGCTTCTCTGAGCCTAACGCCGGATCGGACCTCGCCTCCCTCCAGACCCGCGCCGAGCTCCAGGCGAGTGGCGATTGGCTCGTCAACGGCCAGAAAACCTACATCACCTGGGCGCACCGCTGCGATGTCCTCTACCTAGCCGCCCGCACGGACCCCAATGTGCCCAAGCACAAGGGCATCTCTATCTTCTGCATGCCCCTGCGCGCCAAGGGCGTCACCATGCAAGCCCTCATGAACATCGGCGGCGGGCGCCAGAACCATATCTTCATCGAGAATGTCCGCCTTCCCGCAGACGCCATCATCGGCGAGCCGAACCAGGGCTGGCGCTACATCACCAACGCCCTCTGGGGCGGAGCGCCTTCGGGCACCGAGTGGGCGCGCTACAAGCGCGCCTTCGATGACCTTGTGACCTTCTGCAGGCATACGGGGCTGTCCAAGGACCCCATCGTCCGGGACAAGCTTGTGGACCTAGCCATGGGCTTTGAAGTCCTCAAGCTTCTCGAGTACGAGGAGATATGGCGGCTCGAACAGCAGCTGGAGCCCGCCTTTGCCGGCTCCATCGGCGTCCTCTTCATGAAGGAATTCAACACCCGCTTCGCCAACATCACCTCGGAGATCCTCGGCGCATCCGGTCTCTTCCTGGAAGGCAAGGGCGCTGTGCTCAAGGGGCGCTTGGCGGAGCTCTATGTTCGCTCGTACGGCAACCACGCGGGCGGCACGCCGCAGACCAAGCGCATGGTGCTGGCCACCCGCGGCCTGGGCCTGCCGAGGTAGCTATGGACTTAGGCTACTCCCAAGAGCAGAAGATGCTGAAGCAGGCCGCTCGCGACTTCCTATCTAAGGAAGCGCCGATGGCGAAGGTGCGCGCAGCGCTGGAGACCACCACCGGATACGATCATGCCCTCTGGAAACAGCTCGCCTCTCTCGGCTGGCTCGGCCTTCCCTTCCGCGCCGATGTCGGCGGCGGCGATGGCTCTATCGTAGACCTCGCCGCCCTATATGAAGAGTTCGGCCGCGCCCTTCTGCCTTCGCCCCATCTTGAAACCGTCGTCATCTGCGGCGGCCTCATCCAGGCATTCGCCGCCCAGGAACAGCGGAAGCGCCTCCTCCCCGCCATCGCCAAGGGCGACCTGGTTATCACACCCCTTCTTCCCAAGCCGGGGCTGCCCCCCGGACCGGATAGCGCGGGCATGCGCACCCGTCGGACGGATACGGGCTGGACGCTCAACGGCACGGCGGATATGGTGACCTTCGGCGATTCCGCCGAGGCCTGCCTCTGCCTCGCAAAGGTCGAAGGCACGCATCAGCTCGCGCTCTTCGATCTAGCCGCAGAACGCCCCGGCATGTCCGTGACTGAGCGCCCGAACATCACCAGCCAGCGTCTCTACACGGTGTCCTTTGAAAACGTCCACGCCGCGCCCGGAAGCCTAATCGGCCAGCCTGGCATGGGGTGGAAGACCGTCCAGGCAGTCCTGGACCGCGCCGCCGTCCTCCGATGCGCCCAGCTCACAGGCGCCTGCGCCCGCGCCCTGGAGATGGCCGTGGACTACGCGCGGACCCGCGTCCAGTTCGGCCAGCCCATCGGCAAGTTCCAGGGCGTCCAGTGGCTGGCGGCCGATGCCGCCGTCGCCGCCCACACGGCGTCGCTCATGACCGCCCAGGCCGCCTGGGCCATAGATGCAGGCCTGCCCCATGAGCGGGAGGTGGCGTTGGCCAAGGCCTACGCCTCCATCGCCGCTAGAGACGGCATCCGCGCCGCGCACGAAGTCTTCGCCGGCGTGGCCTTCATCGCAGAGCACGATATGCACCTCTACGCCCGCCACGCCAAGTTCTGGGAAATCTCCCTGGGCGAGGTGCGCCACTTCAAAGAGCGCGCCGCGCAGGCCATGGGGCTCTGATGACAACGCGCCCTCAGCCCCCGGCCCGCCCCTCCACCAGGGGTTACGCGTTGGACGGCATCCGCGTCACAGACTTCACCTGGTGGCACGCAGGGGCGCAGGCCACCGTCCTCCTCGCCGAATTCGGCGCTGAAGTGGTGAAGATCGAAAGCCTCAAGCCCCACGCCTCCCGCTCCATCGGCGGCCAGTTCGGCCCCGGGGTCGGCGGCGCCTGGGCTGTGGAATACCATAGCAAGATGAGCGTCACCCTCAATATGCAAGACCCGCGCGGCAGGGATATCGCCAGGGAACTCATCTCCGTCTCTGACATCGTCATAGAAAACTTCACGCCAAAAGTCCTGCCCTCCTGGGGCCTCACCTACCCGGAGATGCGCAAGCTCCGTCCTGACCTCATCTACATCTCCATGCCCGGCACCGGGCGCATCGGCCCATACAGCAGCTACCGCACGCTTGGGCCCATCGTCCAGGCCCTCTCCGGCCTCACCTTCCTCGGCGGCCTCCCCAGCGAAGAACCCTCCGGCTGGGGCTTCTCCTATATGGATCACACCTCCGGCTACTATGCCGCCATGGCGGCCATCCAAGCCGTCTATCACCGCCGCAGGACAGGGAAGGGACAGTGGATAGACCTCTCGCAGGTCTTCTGCGCCGCGACCCTCACCGGCCCATCGCTCTTGGACTACGCGGTCAACAAGCGCAACGCCTTTGTGGCCGGCAATCGCTCCAAGTATCAGCCCGCCGCTCCTTATGGCGCATACCCGTGTGAGGGCGATGACCGATGGTGCGCCATCAGCGTCATGAACGATGCCCAGTGGCACGCGCTGTGCAAAGAGATGGGCAACCCATCCTGGGCAAAGGACCCCAAGTTCGCAACCGGCGAGTCGCGAGCCGAGAACCAAGACACGCTGGATTCCCTCGTCGGCGAGTGGACGCGCCGGTTTGACCGCTACACCTTGATGGAGCGCCTCCAGGCCGCGGGCATCCCCGCCGGCGTGGTGCAGAACGGGGAAGACCGCGTCGAACGCGATCCGCAGTTCAAGCACCGCAACCTCTTCAGGTCTCTGGAACATCCAACGATGGGCTCCGGCCTGGTTCCGGATCTGCCCGTGAAATTCGCGAAACAGCAGGCCGGACCCCTCTACTCCTCCACCCCCATGCGCGAATTCAATGACGAAGTCTACAAGAGCATCCTCGGCATGCCCTCCTCCTCGGTCGAAGCCTATGAGAAGGCGGGGGTCATCTGATGCCTGGCAAGCGGTCGAACGCGCCTCCCGGCGTCTGGAACGGCCTGCGCGTCCTGGAGCTGGCCGATGAGAAGGTTCACCTCTGCGGCAAGCTCTTCGCCGATAGCGGCGCGGACGTGGTGCTCATCGAGCCGCCGGGCGGCTGCCCTAGCCGGAGCATCGGCCCCTTTGTGGATGATACGCCCGGCGCGGATCGCAGCCTCTTCTTCTGGCAGTACAACACGGGCAAGCAGTCGGTCACGATGGACCTTGCCTCACCCGGTGGGCGCGAAGCCTTTGCCGCCCTGGCCGCCAAGGCCGATCTGCTTATCGAAGGCACGGAGCCGGGCTATCTCAAGCGCATCGGCCTGGATTACACCAAGCTCAGCAAGCTGAACCCGCGCCTCATTATGGTCGCCATCACGCCCTTCGGCCAGACTGGGCCCTACGCCCGCTGGAAGACCACGGAACTGGTCAGCATCGCCATAGGCGGTCTCATGGATAACTGCGGCTATGACCCGCCCATCCCGCCCATCCGCCCCGGCGATTACCAGGCCTGGCACACTGGCTGCAACTACGCCTACATCGCGGCGACGGCGGCCCTCGTCTGGCGTGAGCAGCACGGCACAGGCGATTACCTTGATTGCTCCATCCATGACGCCCTCTGCTGCACCACGGAGAGCTCGCTGCACTACTACCTCTACGGCAAAAAGCGCGTCTACCGCGGCAGGGGGCGCTACGCCACCATCTACCCTGTCCCCTCCAACACGTACCGCTGCGCGGACAAGGGCTACCTCTACATGATGCCCGGCATCGGCTCCGGGGTGTACATGTACCAGGACATGAAGAAGCTGTGGCAGACCTGGCTCGATTGGCTGGAGCCGGACGGCCTCGCAGAGGACCTCAAAGACCCGCGCTATTGGGATCCGGTGGAGCGCGAGACGGACGCCTATCTCATAGACCAGCGCATCCGGGAGTTCTGCGCCCTGCATCCCGCTCAATGGGTCTTTGAGGAGGCGCAGAAGCGCGGCATCGTCTGCGGGCGCATCATGGCCCCACATGACCTGTTCGAAGACCCGCACTACAAGGCGAACGACTTCTTCATCCCCGTGCGCCACCAAGAACTGGGCAGAACGGTGCTCTATCCGGGTGCGCCCTTCTCCCTGCCCGCCGCGCCCTGGCGCATTTCCCGCCGCCCCCCGCTGGTGGGCGAGCACACAGGGGAAGTCCTTGGAAGCGCCTTGCGGTACCATAAGCGTCGCCCCGCGAAGTCTGGCAAGAAATAGGAGCATCCCCAGCGTGGCCGCACACCCCTATCACGATAGCTGCGCCATCGCCGGCCTTGGCGTCACCACCCAGGGCAGTCTTCCTCACCTCTCCGTACGGCAGATCGCAAACTGGGCCATCAGCCTTGCCATAGAAGATGCGGGCATCCAACGCGCCGATATTGATGGCTTCCTCTACTACCCGGAGAACTACCCCGCCATCGCCGATTGCCACTACCTGGGCCTGACGCCCAAGGTCCATTTGGGCATGGAGACGGGCGGCGCGACGGCGAACGTCATGGTGATGACCGCCTGTAGCCTCATCACCTCGGGCCTCGCCCGCACGGTCCTCTGCTTTGATGGCGGGCGCACCAAGAGCGATAGGCACCGCACCGGCTCTACGCGCTACGGCATCGGCCAAATGTGGGGACTCTACAGCGCCGTCGCTAGCGTGGCCCTCAACGCCAGGCGCCATATGCACCTCTACGGCACCACCGCCGAGCAGATGGGCGCAGTCGCCCTCACCCAGCGCGCCTACGCCAACCTGCGCCCGGACGCCGTTGACCACAACAAACCCCTCACCATGGCCGAATACCTCGCCGCTCCCATGATTGCCGACCCCCTCCGCCGCTACGATTGCACCCGCGATGCCGATGGCGCCATCGCCCTCATCGTCACCTCAGCCGAGCGCGCCAAACAGCTCAGGCGCAAGCCTGTCTACATCATGGGCGCGGGGGTCGGCCACAACATCCGCCACTGGCATGATAAAAAGCTCTATGATGAACTCGATATCGGCGTCGCCCGGGATGCCGCGCTCAAAACGGCCGGCATCACCGTCAAGGATATTGATACCGCCCAGTTCTATGACGGCTTCAGCATCCTGGTCATCATGCAGCTGGAAAGCTACGGCTTCTGTAAACCCGGTGAAGGCGGCCCCTTTGTGGCCGAGGGCCGGACAAGGCTCACCGGCGCCATCCCCACGAACACCGGCGGCGGCCAGCTTTCCGGCTACTACCGCCAGGGCTTCACGCCGCTGGCGGAGGCGGTGCGCCAAGTCCGGAGCGATGCTAGCAAGACCCAAGTGAAAGACGCTGAGATCGCCCTGGTCTCCGGCCACGGCGGCAACGCCGGGGTGCAGAACACCTGGGCGCACTCGACGTTGATCCTGCGGAGGTAGCCTTTATGCCTGACCACAACCGATACACCAAGCCCCGGCCTGACGAAGTCGCCCTGGACGGCCTTGATACGCCGTTCTGGGAGGCCGCCGCCAAGCATAAGTTCGTCTTGCACAAGTGCGCCGTCTGCAACACCTTCTACTGGCCTTCCAGCCTCTGCACCACCCACGGCGATACTGCGATGGTCTGGACGGAGGCCGGCGGGCGGGGCAAGCTCCACACCTACACCATCCTCCATCGCACGCTCCACCCTGGATTCGAGACCGATATACCGTACAATGTCGCAGTCGTCGAAACGGAAGAGGGCCCCTTCGTCTTCTCCAACATCGTCGGCTGCAGGAATGAAGATCTTCGCATAGGCATGAGCCTTGAAGTCACCTTCGATGATGTGGCTCCTGGCCTCTCTATCCCCAAATTCAAGCCATCCGCTAGAAAGTAGAACGATGCTCGCCTCCTGGCTTAACCGGAAAGATCTCAATCGCTACTTCACCGAATTCGTCGGCACCTTCATCCTCGTCTTCGTCGGCACCGGCGCCATCGTCATAGACGTGGTGACCGGCGGCACCGTCGGCAACCTGGGCATCGGCCTTACCTTCGGCCTTATCGTCATGGCCGTCATCATCGCCACAGGCCATATCTCGGGGGCGCACATCAACCCTGCCGTCACCCTCGCCTTCGCCCTCACGCGGCACTTCCCCAAGCGCGATATCCTTCCCTACTGGATCGCCCAGCTCGCCGGGGCTTGCGCCGCCGGCGCCATCGTCCTCGGCCTCTTCGGCGATGTGCGGCAGCTCGGCGCAACCCTCCCCCGTGACACCGCGTCGCAAGCCTTCATCATCGAGTTCTTCCTGACAACCATCCTCATGTTCGTCATCATGGCTGTCGCCACTGATGCGCGCATCATCAAGAGCAACGCCGCCATCGCCATTGGGGCCGTCGTCGCCCTGGAGGCCACCTACGCCGGTCCCATCACCGGCGCCTCCATGAACCCGGCGCGCTCCTTCGGCCCGTCCCTCGTCAGCGGCTACTTCGCAGACCAGTGGGTCTACTGGCTCGGCCCCATCCTTGGCGCCCTCTTCGGGGCCTTCCTCTACAAGTTCATCCACCGTATGGATGGGGCTGAAGACCACGCGAACGCGTGAACCCGTCTCTTTGCGAGCGCGGCTCCAGCCTCCATCCTCATCTCCGTAGTCATAGCAGACCGTCTTTTCCCCGTCATCGCTCTCCGGTAAAACGCACGTCTGCCTGTCCATTTCCGTTGACAGTGCCTATGTAACTTAGGTATACTCGCCGCGCTTCAGAGCACCCCTGCACATCTGGCGTTTCCTCTTTTCATCCCCACACATTCTGGAGGTCACAGTGGCTGAATGGCTGAAAGGTAAAGTCGCCGCGATCACCGGCGGCGGCGGCGGACTCGGACGTGCCATCGCCCTCGCGATGTCAGAGCAAGGCGCAAGCATCGTCGTCAACGATCTCGGCGGTTCCGTAGACGGCTCCGGCTCATCCCAGACTGCCGCGCAGAAAGTCGTGGATGAGATCAAGGCCAAGGGCGGCCACGCCGTCCCAAATTATGAAAGCGTCACCTCCGTCCAGGGTGCCGAGGCCATCGTGAAGACCGCCCTAGAGAACTTCGGCAAGCTCGATATCATGGTCACCTGCGCCGGCATCCTCCGCGACCGCATGCTCTTCAACATGAGCGAGCAGGAGTTCGACTCCGTCATCGCCGTCCACGTCAAAGGCACCTTCGCCTGCGTCAAGGCCGCATCCATGGTGATGCGCCAGCAGCGCAGCGGCCGCATCATCACCTTCACCTCCAGCACCGGCCTCTTCGGCAACATCGGCCAGACCAACTATGCCGCCGCCAAATCCGCCATCACCGGCATCACCAAGTGCGCCGCCTACGACCTTGGCCGCTACGGCGTCACCGTCAACGCCATGGCCCCTCTGGCCGCCACTCGCATGACCATGACGGAGGATGTGAAGAAGTCCCTGGCTCTCCAGGCCGAAAAGGGCATACGCTCCGGCTTCGAAACGAGCATAGACAGGATGATGCCGGAAGATGTGGCCCCCGCCGTCTGTTACCTCGCCAGCGACCTTGCGGCCAACGTCAACGGCCAGGTCATCTACTCCGCAGGCAATGAGATAGCCGTCGTCTCGCCGCCCCGCGCGGTCAAGACCATCTGGAAGCCCGGCCGGTGGACGGCTGAGGAGCTTGTGGAAGTCGTTCCCCAGACCCTCGCCCAGGGCATCGTCAACCCCGCGCCTGCCCAGGAGGCCAAGTAAGGAACCGCCATGCCAAACCTGCTGAAAGATAAAGTCGCCATCGTCACGGGCGGCGCAGGCGGCCTCGGCCGCGCCGTTTGTATCGCCCTCGCCGAACAGGGCGCCAAGGTCGTCGTCAACGATATCGGCGCCGCCCTCGATGGCGCCGGCGCGGCCCACGGCCCTGCCGATAAGGTCGTCGAGGAGATCAAGGCCAAGGGCGGCCACGCCGTCGCCAGCTATGACTCCGTCACCACCATGCAGGGCGGGGAAGCCATCGTCAAGACGGCCGTCGAAAAGTTCGGCCGCCTCGATATCCTCGTCCACACCGCAGGCATCATCCGCGACCGCATGGTCTTTAACATGACGGAGCAGGAGTTCGATGCCGTCATCCAGGTCCACCTCAAGGGCTTCTTCACCGTCAGCCGCTTCGCCTCCATGGTCTTCCGCCAGCAGCGCAACGGCCGCATCATCGGCTTCACCTCCACCTCCGGCCTCTTCGGCAACGTCGGCCAGGTCAACTACGGCGCCGCCAAGGACGGCATCGCCGGGTTCATCCGCGGCGCCGCCCTCGATCTTGGCAAGTACGGCGTCACCGTCAACGGTATCGCCCCCGTCGCTGAAACGCGCATGACCGCTATCCCCGAATCCGCCATGCAGGCCCGCGAGCGGGCCGGCATCTCCACCACCCAGGCCGCCAGGGAAATCCCCTGGCCCAAGCGCCTCCCGGAAGATGTCGCCCCTGCCGTCGTCTTCCTCTGCACGGACGCCGCCAAGAATATCAACGGCCAGTTCCTCTGGGTCCAGGCCGGCATGATCTCCCTCCTCAGCAATCCAACCATGTACCGCAACATGAAAAAGGGCGGTCGCTGGACCTTTGAAGAGATCGCCCTCCTCTTCCCCCAGACCATCGGCAAAGACCTGGTGAACCCCGCGCCACCCCAGCCCGCCCAGCCGAAATAACCCGGGTAGGGAACGGCCTTAGGCCGTCCCGCCCAACCGCGAACAAGGAGACGCCCGTGACCACACAAACTCCTAACCCGGACGTTGATGCCAAGATCACGCCCGAAGACGTCGCCAAGATGCGCATGCTCGTCAACCAGCCGGAGCAGAACAACGACCCTACCTGGAACCCCGTGGCCATGGCCAACGACTTCCGCCGCTACCTCAACAACTGCGGCGATAATAACCCCCTCTACGCCAATCCTGATTACGCCAAGAACACCCGCTGGGGTAACGTTATCGCCCCGCCCATGTTCATCATCACCATGGGCTATGACCGCTCCGGCACCCTCGATCCGGAGCTGAAGGCGAAAACCAGGGGCGCCCTACGCGGCATCGGCATGTACCAATCCGGCTTCGAGTTCGAGTTCTTCCGCCCCATCTACCCGGGCGATGAGCTCTTCAAGCGCTCCTATGTCTCGGACGTCATCGAAAAGCAGAGCGAGTTCGCCAACAAGTCACTCCTCATCAAACACGCCACCTCCTACTGGAACACCCGCGGCGAAGATGTGGGCGTCTACCGCTACCTCATGATCCACGCCGAGCGCGGCACCGCCGCCAAAAAGGGCAAGTACGTCGAAATTAGCCAGGCCAAATACACCGAGGAAGATATCAAGAAGATAGACGAGGCTTATGAGGCCGAGTACGTCCGCGGTGCGACCCCTCGCTACTGGGAGGACGTCGTTGTCGGCGAGGAGCTTCCCACGATGGTGCGCGGGCCGCTTACTCTGGTGGATATCATCGGCTTCCATATCGCCATCGGCTGGGGCGGCTTCGGCATCAACCCGGGCAAGATGAACTACTTCAATAAGAAGCGCATGCCCCGCTTTTACGTCCCCGGCAAGTACGGCTACCCGGAAGCCGTCCAGCGCATGCACTGGGAAGAAGATTGGGCAAAAAAGGTCGGCACCCCCATGTCCTACGATTACGGCATGATGCGCTGCCAGTGGGCCATGAACTACGCCACCAATTGGGCCGGCGACGATGCTTGGCTCTGGAAGATCGAATGCGAGATGCGCAAGTTCAACTACCACGGCGATACTCAGTGGTATAAGGGCAAGGTCGCCGAGAAGTTCAAGGAAGGCGACCACTACTGCGTCAAGCTCGATTTCTGGGCCGAAAGCCAGCGCGGCGAAACGACCACCCCAGCCCGCGCCACCATCATCCTCCCCTCAAGGGAAGGCGGCCCCGCGCGCCTGCCCGTCCCGCCCAAGGACTACGCGGCGGAGAAGGCCCTGCAGGCAAAAGCCTCCTAGCAGCGCCCATGGCCTCCAAGGCGATCTCTGCCGACTCGCATATCATCGAGCCGCCGGACCTGTGGGTCACTCGCCTTGACGCGAGATTCCAGGAGCGCGCCCCTCGCGTGGTCCGCTCGCCTGAGACTGACCGGTGGGTCTGTGCTGAGGCCGTTCTCCCCGCTATCACTGACCTCGTCGGCGTCAACCGCGACTTCCTCTCCTCCCAGACTGCCGGCCGTTACGGTGTGGATATCCTCCCCGGCGGCTACGACCCCGATGAGCGCCTGAAGGACCTGGAGAAGGATGGCATCTCCGGCGAAGTCCTCTACCCAACGGTGGGACTCCGCCTCTTCATGGTCGCCGATATCGAACTGCAGAAGGCCCTCTTTGCTGCCTATAACGATTGGCTCGCTGGTTTCTGCCAGCGCCACCCTGACCGCTACAAAGGCATCGGGATGATCTCCGTGGATGATATCGAAGGAGCGGTGCGAGAGCTCTACCGTTGCAAGAAGCTCGGGCTCGTCGGCGGGATGATCGGCATGGAGCAGAGCGAATACCAGTTGCCCAAATACGACCCCATCTGGGCCGCCGCTCAAGAGCTCGGGATGCCCATCAACATGCACACCGGCACGGGCCGCGGGCCGCGGAACCGCACCCGCATAGATTTCATCGTCTACGCCGTCCACATCCAGCGCGTCCTCGCGGCGATGGTCTATTCCGGGGTCTTTGACCGCTTCCCCAAGTTAAAAGTGGTTAGCGTCGAAAGTGAAGCGGGGTGGGCCGCCGCATTCCTTGAGCGCCTCGATTACTTCTACCACCTGCACGGCTACAAACGAAAAAAACGCGACATCCTCTGCGACCGCGTGCCCAGCGAGATCCTCCGCGGCAACGTCGGCTACACCTTCATCATGGATCGCGCCGCCGTCGTCGCCCGCGAGATTATCGGCCCGGACTCCCTCATGTGGTCCAGCGATTTTCCACACGGCGGTAGCACCTGGCCCAACTCCCACAACATCATCGCTGAGCACATGGCCCGCACCCCAAGGGCCGATGAGCTCAAGCTCGTCTGGGGCAATGCCGCCCGGCTCTACGGCTTCAAGTAGACGCTGCCTGTGTTACGTCCCCCTTCCACTCACCCGTCCTCAGCCTCCGCTTCGGCCGGACACTCCGCCGATCTGTGCGAATCTGTCCCTTCCGAGGGACTCCGGTGCCGCACCGGAGTGCTCTAGCCGTTGCATTCTGGTCTGCCTGGTACACTGGGCAAACGACTCACAAGCAAAGCCCTCTTGTGAGCCCGTTCATGAGTGGTACGCCCGCAGGGACTTGAACCCTGAACCCTCAGTTCCGAAGACTGATGCTCTATCCGTTGAGCTACGGGCGCAAAAAAGAAAATGGGGTGGGCGATGGGGGTCGAACCCACGATCTCCAGGGCCACAACCTGGCGCCTTGACCACTTGGCCACGCCCACCACACGCACCCGATTATAGCATCCTGCCACTCCTGGAGCAAAGGAGTGCCGAGAAATAGACTGAGGGGGCCTGTGCAGGCCCCCTCAGTCACCAGACTATTCAGTTTGCGGATCGGTCTATTACGCGACGTTGCGCTTCGCCCGCTTGGGCGCGATGACGCCGAGCAGATCGCCAACCATCACATTCTTCTGCGTCTCCTCGCGCATCGGCAGATTCGGGTTCACGCGGTAGACGTTTCGGCGGCCACGGCGGCGGCGCGTGATGTAACCGGAGGCGTCCAGCTCGCCGATAATCTTCAGCGCCGTCCGCTCCGTGATGCCGATCGCGATCGCCGTCTCGCGGGCCGTCGTCTGCGGGTGCTGCGTGATCCAGCTCAGCACCAGCGCGTGGTTGGTCAGGAACTTCCAGTCGGATTCGGGGATGCGTGCCATAGTCCTCCACCTTCCAAAAGACAAAGATAGGGTAGGCGCGATTCGGTACTTCGGTAACAGGGATTCTAACACCGGCAATCGTTTACACGCAAGCGATTTCAGCTATTTCGTTGCATGTTTATATCGAGAAATAGACACGGTTTAGAACCAGCAGTGGCCCTTGGGGAATAGGTCCAGAAGAGTCGCGATTCTGTTAGAACAGAAGTGCTTATGTAAGGCCAGTCCCGGCCTTTATGTCTAAACCATCTTGACCGTAAACGATTGTGCACAACCTGTGCAAAAAATCGCGTCGCCTACTTCGCCGAAGCCAGAACGAACTGGACCAACGTCCGCACAGGCACCCCTGTGGAGCCCTTGATGATGTAGCCCTTCGTCGAATCCGTCCGTCCCGTCCCCGCGATGTCCAGGTGCACCCACGGCGTCTTCCCCGCGAACTCCGCCAGGAAGAGCGCCGCCGTGATGGAGCCCGCGCCCGCGCCGCCGCTGTTCTTAATATCGGCCACGTCGCTCTTGTTCTGCTCTTTGTACTCATCGTGCATCGGCAACTGCCAGGCCTTTTCGCCTGCCGTCGCGGCGGCCTTCAGCACCCTATCGCACACCGCTTGGTCGTTCGTGAAGACGCCTGTGGTGATGCCGCCGAACGTCGTCTTGATCGCCCCCGTCAGCGTCGCCACGTCAATCATCGGTGCCAGGCCGATCTGGTTGCCGTAGCTCAGCGCATCGGCCAGCAAAAGCCGTCCTTCGGCATCTGTGTTGTCCACCTCCACCGTCTTCCCGTTCATCACCGTCAGCACATCGCCCGGCTTCTGCGCCGTGCCCGATGGCATGTTCTCCGCGCAGGGGGCGAGCGCCGTCACATTCACCTTCGGCTTCAGCAGCGCGATGGCCCGTATCGCCCCGATCACCGTCGCCGCGCCCGACATATCGGTCTTCATCCACCCCATGCCATCGGCGGGCTTGAGCGAGATGCCTCCCGTATCAAAGCTGACGCCCTTGCCTACAAGCCCGATGACTCTTTTCGGGTTCGCCCTGTCTCCTGTGTACCGGAGGACGATGAATTTGGGCGGCTGCGCGCTTCCTTTGGAAACGCCCAGGATCGCGCCCATGCCCATCTTCTCCATCTCTTTTTGATCGAAGATGGTGATGGCCAGCCCCGTCTCCTTCGCCACCTTCTGCGCCTGGGCCGCGATGTCCGTGGGCGTCATCATGTTGGCGGGCATGTTTGCCATATCGCGCGCAAGGCAGACACTCTCCGCAATCGCCTTCCCGGCCTCGATCCCCCTCTTGATGGCGGCGATTTTCGCCTTATCGCCCTCCACGATCTCGATGGCCTGTACCTGTGGGCTATCGTTCGCCGCCTTCCCGAGCTTCTTGAATGTGTAGAGGCCCAGAGTCGCCCCTTCCGCGATAGCCTGGGCGCACGCCTCCGCATCCAGCCCGGCGATCCCTCCGCCGTGCAGGATAGTGGCGAACCGCTTGACGCCCATGCCGCGTATCGCTCGAGCGGCCTCTGCCATGCCTCGACGGATGATGTCCCTCGTGAACTCCTCGCGCTTCCCCAGGCCAAGGACCATCACCCGGCTGGCGGGGATCTGTCCAAAAACGTGCACCGTAGTCATCTCGCCGCGCTTGCCCTTTATCTCCCCCGATTCGATGAGTTTTGAAATCGCCCCGCCCAATGCCCGGTCAACAGCCCCGGTTGCGCCGCCGGGTTGCTTCACACCCTCAAAAAGGTTGATCAGCAGCGCATCGCTCTTGACCTTGGTGACATCTTGGATGGTTACGGTGATCTCCACGGGCTATTTCCTCTCTTCAGCGCTCATCTTTTGTTTGACGGCGGCGACGACTTTCTCGATGGCCGCATCCGTCTCCTTCGCGGTGTTGATGCTCATGTGCGGCCTGCCGATGCGCTCTACATCGCGTCGCATGCGCACATAGACCTTCCAGTCAGCCACCGCCTGGGACTTGATGCCCGGCTTCTTGAGCCGCCGCTCCAGCCGCTCCCGCACGATGGCCTGCGGCGCGTCCACATGCACGATGTGCAGGTCAGCCTTGCACGCCTCTGCGATGTCATAGACTTGCTGGCGGTGCCGCTCCAGCCGGTTCGTCGCGTCAAAGACGATAGGGACACCCTTCTTCAGCAAGCGCTCCATCACCAGGTAGCAGACCTGGAAGACGTAGCTGCTCTCAACGTCCGTGAAGGCTGGCGCGGCGAAGAGTTTACGGCGGATATCGTCCGATTCGATGATGGTTGCCGAAAGCCGCTCGGCGAGCTTCTTTGCCTGGGTGGATTTGCCTGTGCCGGGTAGCCCGCTCAACATCAACAGGAACGGGCGCGCGATGGCGGGACTGTGGGTAAGCGCGCGTTCGATGCGGTCAACATCGGCGCTGAGGGTTGCGTCTAACATGCGGCGACATTATACCAACGGAGGAACAGGGATGGCTGGAGACCGCACCCCGCATTTGTGCCCAAGCGTTAGTCTATGGCGCGGCTCACTTCTTTCGGACGTTCGCGCAGGCCGTCGGCGGCGTGTGGGTCGGCCGCTACCGCCTTCATGATAGGCAGCGCGAACTCCATCAGCTCCCGCGCTGGGAAGAGGTAGGCCTGCGCCTCGCCGATGGATCCGCCGTAGTTCCCCTTCTGCGCCATATAGGAATCCGCCAGCTTGGCGAAGAAGCGCGGCGGCCAGTTGGGGTGGGCCCCCGCATCTGCCGTATCGTACTCCGCCATCTCGCGCCAGACCCGCCTGCCGCCATCCTTGACCGGCACACGATAGCGGGCGATGCGCTTCCCAGGCACGTCCAGGATATGCTCCACATAGTGGAGGAATGTGGAATTATCGTGGTCACAGCCCAGCAGGAGGATCTTGCCGTCGAGCTCCAGGAATCGCTCAAGCGCCGATCCCTTGCCGAAGGCGAAGTCCCACGGCTGCGGCAAACGGAGATGGGTGGAGTGCCTGCCCCAAAAGACGAAGCGCACAACGTGGTCGTTCACGGTGGAGCCGGGATAAGTGCGGAAGAGCTCCACCATCGCGCCGTTCTCCGGAGCGGAACGCGCAGATTGCGCCTCAAAGGCCGGGAGGGTCTCCAGAAGATCCCGCTCCAGCGCTGCGCTCAATCTCCCGCGGCCCACCTCGTCGTAGTAGCGGGGGCAGCTGGCGTACATCATCAGCGTGCCCTCCGGCGTGAGGGCGTCCTTGAGCGCCAGGTGGATCTGATCGGGCCCTCCGGTGATCTCCCCGATGGCCCGCACGGAGGCATGAAGCATCACAACATCGCCGGGCTGAACACCGAGCGCGAGGAAATCTCTAGTCAGTGCTTCCCTGGAGTGCATCAGGCCCTCGCCAGGGAAGTGGAGGTGTGGCGGCGTCTCAACCGTTTTCTACGCATACGTGGCAATGATAATGGATTGCAGCCGGGAGTCTATATCCCAAGGCAGGGGAATGTACGGCAAAGAGGGGGAACCTTTACGCATCGGAAAGAATCTGCTCCGCCCAGCGCGCCCGGTTGGACCTATAGCCGCTGCTGCCGCGTCCCACCCGGCGGTCCAGAAGGGCCGGTAGCATCAAGACCACAAGGGCCAGCAGCGCGAAGAGGGCCAGTGCCCAGAACTCGGACTTGCCGGGCGTGTTATAGGCCGCCACGATGAAGCTCGGGGGCGTCACCAGGATCAGCGCACCGATCTTCACCGGCCGCTGCTGGATACGCACAAAGAGCACCGGGAGGGCCGCCAGCACCAGGAAGACCAAGGCCACCACCAGGTCGGCCTCCGGGTTGAAGGCCGTGCGGTTGTAGGCCAGGGCGCTCCCTTCGAACTGTAGCGAAAGCATCCAGCGCGTCAGGATGGGGAATGGCAGCAGCATCAGCGATGCCATCAGCCAGTCAAACCTGATGACTTTGATCATGACGGAGATCAGCATCCACAGGCTGAAGGGAATGTAGATGAGCAGGCCGAGGAGCGCCCAGCCCGGCACCTTGGCCGGGTCGCCGTTCAGGTAGGCGTTCCCGTCCTTCCACACGGCCCCTATCGCGATGATGCCGGTGACCATCGGGATCAGCAGGGCGAACCCAGCCCAGGGGTACATCCACTGCGGCTTCCCGCGCCACCAGCCGATGAGCGTCATCACCACGCTTACGGAGAGGAAGACGCACACCCAAGGCAACGACTGCCATGCGTGAAGCGCGAAGAGGAGAAAGATTCCCGCGTATGGCGCCGCGGCAAGGAGGGCATTCCCCCAGGAGCGGTCCGAATGGACGTGGCTCAACTCTTGGGCAACCGCTACCGGCGTCCCGAACTTGCTCGTCGCCTCCGCCACGGCCAGGTCCCGGCTGCGCCCGGCCTCTTCAAGATCACGCACCCGGTCCTCCAGGTGCGTGTACATCTCGCGGATTACCTGCCGCTCCCGTAGCGGGTTGAGGCGCAGATGCAGGCTCAGGTCTTCCAGATAGCGCACGAGTTCGGGAACCATGGGTTCCTGCGCCTCTTAGATGCCGCTCGGAACAAGTACCTGGGATACGGCTTTGGAGAACCCGCGCCACTGGGTCAGGCGGGCTTGCAGGGCGGCGTGTCCGGCATCGGTGATCGAATAGTAGCGCCGGTCCTTCCCCACGGGCGAAGGCTGCCACTTCCCTGCGATGAGCCCGTCCTTCTCAAGGCGGTGCAGCGCCGGGTAGAGCGTCCCCTCTCGGAACTGGAAATAGCCCTGGCTTCGGCGCTCCAGCTCCTTCACCAACTGATAGCCGTACATCGCCTGTTCCGTCAGTAGCGCCAGCAACAGCGAGTCCGTGCTGCCTTTGAGTAGCTCGCGGTCATTATCCATAGGTTGGCTTAGCCTCCGGTGACATGCACCCTGTGAGCACCGTGTCCGATACGATAAAGAACAACGGCTGCATATGTCAAGGATTTCGCCGCCGCTCCTAATCCTTTCCCAAGAATCTTGGGCTATACAGTGTGCCAACTGTCTTTTGGGAGAGCCAAAGCCTTGATGCCTTCGTTTACTTACCTAGCAAACCGGGTGCCGCCTCTTGTCACTGGCTGGCGCCCCCAGTTATAGTGAGCCTCCTTGAAAGGCAAGGCCCTAGCCCACCTGTGAGCCAAACCGTTCAGTCTCGCTCAAGAGCCAAGCTCATTGTCCCAATGGTCGCCCTTGCGGCGGCAGTAGGCGCAGGCATCGTCATCGGCTTCGTCGTCGAGCGCAACAACGCCAACGCCGCCGAGGCCGCGCGCCGTGAGCAGGCCGCCAAACTCGGCCAGGTCCAGGCCGACCTGGCCCGCGCCCAGGCCCGCGCGAGCGAGCTCGCCCGCGGCAACGAGCAGACCACCATCCAGCTGAACAAGCTTCGCGAAGAAGTCGCCGCCCTCCAGTCCAGGCTTGACTCCAGGACCAAGGAGTTCGCAAACCTCGATCTCCAGGTCAAAAAGCTCGCTGAATCCACCGAGAGGGTCGCCAGTCTCGGCGCCTTCAAGAACGCCCTGGATGCCGATCGAGTCCTTCTCCTTGAGCGCCGCAAGGGCGTTCCGGATGAGCGCCCGGATGCGATAGCCCAGTGGAACCTCATCAAATCGGTTGCAGGCCGCTCAGACGCCTCTCTCGTGGCAAAGGTTGACCGGGTCACCCGCGCCCTGCCCGCCTATTACGATTGGGTAGAGACCGATTTCACCTCCGCCCTAGAAGCCCAGTTGAGCTTCCTCCTCACCGGCGCCAACAACTTCGAGTCCGCCATCACCGACTTCTGGAGCTCGTTCCTGCTCATCGCCAGTAACCGCCTCGAACAGATCGCCCGCCTGGGGTGACACTACGCCGCGCAGCACAGTAGGGAGGCCCATGCCAACGCTTAACACCAACCCCAAGAGGACGTCCAGCATGCGCGTGGCATCCATCACGGCCATCGTCATCCTGCTCGCAAGCTCCTTGGCCGTCTTCCTTATCCCTGCGCCCGCCGCCGCCGAAAGCGAAGGCGGCGAGGTTGAGGTAACGAACCTCCTCAGCAACATGCGTAAAGACTTCGCCGGTCGCTCCCTCTCCAGCGCCATGTGGCTCCGCATGTCCGGCCAAGACCCTCGCGGCCCCCTAGGCGATCAAGGCCGAGAGAAAGACCGCCCCTCCTTCAGCTCCGTCCAAGGCGCCCCTGCCGCGCAGGCGGGCGGCGTCCTAGTCCCCTTCCGCGACCCGGCTCCCGCCTTCAGCCGCAATCTCCTCATCACCCGCGATTTCAGCAACTCGCCGCTCCAGAACGAGCCCCACATCGCCGTGAACCCCAAGGACCCCAACCACCTCGTCGTCGGCACCATAGACTACAACTTTCCCTCCGTCTCCTCCTATATCAGCTTCGATGCGGGCGAAACATGGGAAGGCCCCTACCTGGTCCCCTTTATCCGTGAAGACGAAGGAACCGGCGGTGACCCTGTCCTCGCCTTCGACCGCAATGGCAAGCTCTTCTACGCCTTCATCTCCATCGGCATAGAGGACTTCAACGTCGGCCCCTTCGTCCTTGCTACGGAGGTCTCCAGCATCGGCATCGCCGCCTCCACGGATGGCGGTATCAACTGGGGCGAATCCATCTCCACCGCCCGCAGCGGCATCAGCACGGAGCTGCGCACCGATCGCGATCAGCGCATCCGCGGCAACGTCCGCCTCTCCTTCCTGGATAAACCTTGGATGGCCATCGGCCCCAGCAAGGCGGACCCCTCCAAAGACTCCATCGTCATCACCTTCACCACGTTCACCATCATCGGGCGTGTCGTCTATATTGATGAGGTGCCGGACATCGCGGTGGAAGAGGTGCAGAGCGTCATCCAACTGGTGCGTTCGGAGGATGGCGGTCGCACCTGGTCCGCGCCGCTCAACGTCAGTCCCGTGGTGCGCGATATCGCGGGCGATAGGCCCACTCCCGGCGTCGCCGGAGAGACCACCCAGCTGAAGCGCGTGGTGCAGGGCCCCGTCCCCGGCATCGGACCCGATGGCACCGTCTACGTCGCTTGGTTCGATAGCACGAACGATGAGTCCCAGAAAGGCGCGGGCGAGATCTACATCACTCGCTCGGATGATGGCGGCCGCCGCTTCACCAACCCCATCCGCGCCTCCATCTTCCGCGAGATCGGCTTCGCCCCCAGGCGCGCCTTCTTCCGCTACTGGGCCTCCATCTTTCCCAAGATGGCCATCGGCAAGAACGGCGAAGTCTACCTCGCCTACACTGCCCTCAACCCGAACAAGCCGGGTGACGATGGCGACCTCTACTTCATCCGCTCCACCAACAAGGGCGATACCTGGTCCCAGCCCGTCACCTTGGGCGGCGATATCGGCATCGGCACCCAGTTCTTCCCGGCCATCGCCACAGACCCCAACGGCGTCATCCACGTCATGTGGGGAGATACGCGGGATGACCGCATCGGCCTGCGCTACCACATCTATTACACCCGCTCGGAGGATGGCGGCCGCACCTGGGGCTTTGAGTCCCGCGAGCTGAACATCCGCAGGGAAGACACCCGCGTCACGGACTTCGCCTCCAACCCCAACAAAGGCTTCCCCAAAGGCCGCTTCATCGGTGATTACTTCGCCATCGCCGCCACGGATAAGGACGCCTACCTCGTCTGGTCGGACCAGCGCCTCGGCGAGTTCGGCGGCGTCAACCAGAAGATCGGCTTCGCCCGCCGCAAGTCCATCCCCTCGCCGGAGGTCTTCATCAGCCCGCCTGCAGGCCCCGGCGGCCAGGAGATCACCATCCAGGGCTTCAACCTCCAGCCCGATCTCCTTGTCTTCGTTCAGGTCGGCGGCGTCACGGTCCAAACGGAGCGCACCAACGCCGATGGCCGCTTCACCGCCCGCGCCTTCATGCCCGTCTCCGGCCAGGGCGCACAGACCATCCGCATCGTGGACGATTCCGGCAACGTCGCCGCCACCTCCTACTTCACCGAGTTCGGCTTCGGCGATATCCGCACCCAGCAGCAGTCCATCGCCAAACAGATCACCGATCTCTCCACAGGCGGAGTCTCTTCCGGCGGCGCCGTCTCCCAAGGCGGCGGTTCCGAAGGCACCCCCTGGTGGGTTATCCTAGTCGCCACCTTCTCGGGGTCCCTCATTGCCGCCGTCGTCGGCTCCTGGGTGACCCTGCGGGTGGCCAAACGTTCCTAGCACAGGAGGGCGCACCATGAAGATGCTCACCATCAGCAAAGGCCTCGCGCTCGCGATCGCCCTCATCCTCGTCGTCTCCGCCTGCTCCAGCGGCGGCGGTGACGGCGAAAAGGCCACCCCCACCACAGGCGGCGCGCAGCCCACCAGAACCTCGCCCACGTCGCAGCCCGCGGCCTACAAGGCCCCCCACAACAAGCCCGGCCCTGCGGCGGAAAAGGTCTTCTTCAAGTCCTTCGCCGTCGAGCGCGCGCCTCTGGACTTCCAAGCGGGACAGATGGACTTCTACCTCTTCAGCCTCAAGACGGACGGCGCGCGCGCCCTGCGCAGCGCCTCCGGCGTTCGCCTGGAGGAGGCGCCCTCCACCACCGTCTCCATCGTCATGAATCCAGCGCCCGCTCCTGGAAACCAGCTCAACCCCTTCTCCATCAAGGGCGTCCGCCAGGCCGTCCAGTACCTCATAGACCGCAACTTCATCGCCAACGATATCTACCAGGGCCAGGCCCAACCCATGCTCACGCACCTGAGCCCCACGGACTTCGATTACGCCACCATCTTTGAGACCGTCAAAGCCTCCGACTACCGCTACGACCCCGATCTCGCCAAGCGCATGATCGAGCGCGAGATGCGCCAGGCCGGCGCCGAGCTCGTCGGCGGCAAGTGGTCCTTCCGCGGCCAGCCTATCCGCATCAAGTTCATCATCCGCGTGGAAGATGAGCGCCGCCAGGTGGGCGACCAGATCCGCGCCAAGCTGGAAGAGGTCGGCTTCACCGTCTCCCCCAGCTACCAGCAATTCGCCCCCGCCGTCCAGGCCGTCTACTCCTCCGATCCCGTCGCCTTTGAATGGCACCTCTACACGGAAGGCTGGAGCCGCGGCGCTCCTCAGCGGTATGACTACGCATCCATCAATAACTTCGCCGCTCCCTGGCAGGGCAACATGCCCGGCTGGCGCGAAGCCGGCTTCTGGCAGTACGAGAATCGGGAGCTGGACGATATCGGCCAGAGCCTCTTCACCGGCAAGTTCACCTCTGCCGATGAGCGCAACGATATCTACCGCCGCATGACGCGCATCGCCCTTGATGAGTCCGTCCGCGCCTGGGTCGTCACCGTCAATAACAGCTTCCCCCTTAACGATAAGATTCAAGGCATCACGGAAGATATCGTCGCCGGGCCCAAGGGCGGCCAGAGCATCCGCGAAGCCTACATCCCCGGCAAGGACGAGCTGACCCTCGGCAGTCTGTGGGTCTGGACCGAGCGCACCACATGGAACCCCGTCGGCGGCTTCGGCGACCTCTACAGCGCCGACATCTGGCGCAACATCGCCGACCCCACCCTCATCAACGACCCCTTCACCGGCCAGCCCACCGCCTTCCGCGCCTCCTTCAACGTGGAGACCGCAGGCCCCTCCGGCAAGCTCGCCGTCCCGGCCGATGCCGTGAAATGGAACGCGTCCGCGAATCGTTGGGAGCCTTTGGGCGGCGGCGGCCAGGCCACCAGCAAGGTCGTCTACGACTATTCCAAGTTCTTCAGCTCCAAGTGGCACAACGGCCAGCAGATCACCATGGCCGACCTCATGTACTCCATCGCCCAGGGCTTTGAGCTCGCCTACGACCCGGACAAGGCCCGCATCGAATTCGCCCTCGGCGCCACTTCGCGACCCTACCTGGACACCTTCCGCGGCTTCCGCATCCTGGACGGCAACCGCATCGAGGTCTACGTGGACTTCTGGCACTTCGACCAGGCCCAGATCGGCTCCTACGCCGTGCCCTCGGGCCTTGCCATGCCCTGGGAGCTCCTCTACGCCATGGACGAGCTCGTCTTCACCCAGCGCCGCGCCGCCTATAGCGATACCGCCTCCGCGCGCTTCAACGTCCCGTGGATCAGCCTCGCCATCCGCCGCGATGCAGGCCTTGTGGAGCGCGCCCTCCGCGAGATCCAGTCCCGCGGCTCCGCGCCCCTGCCTGAGGGCGTCTTCACCATCGGCGGCCGCTCCCTCGTCAGCCCCCAAGAGGCCGCCGCGCGCCTCCAGGCGGACATCGATTGGTACGCCAAGTACGGCCACCTGGTCATCGGCAACGGCCCCTTCTTCCTGAACCGCTACGACCCGCCTGCCCAGTTCGCCGAGCTCAACGCCTTCCGCGATCCCACCTACCCCTTCAAGCCCGGCGATTGGTATCGCGGGGAGCCGCCGCGCCTGGAAATCCAGCGCGTCTCCCAAGCCAGGATCGGCAAAGGCCGACCGGGCGAAGTGACGGCGGACGTCGTCGGCCCAGGCAAGCTCTCCATGCAATACGTCCTCTTCGATCCGGCCACCAGCAAAGTCGTGAGATCGGGCAACGCCGAGGCCGTAAGCGCCACGCGATTCACTGTGCGCCTGGATGCCGCCACCACAGGAAGCCTGGCCACCGGCGTCTACCAGCTCTCCCTGGCCCTCATCAGCGATGACATCGCCAGCCTCAGCGAGCGGCGCGTTAACCTGGAGATAACGTCGTAAGCGGCACGCCCGCGGACAGCCGCACATCCGGTAGCCTTGAACTGGGGAACCCTGTCCCGATACTGGACGGGGTTCCCCAGTTGCGTATCATTGGAGCGCCATGTCCCTTATCAGACCGCTGGCCATACGCGCGCTAACCCTCGTCTTCGTCCTCTTCGCCGTCCTCCTGCTCCTCGTCATCACCCTGGGAGCCACCGGCTTCTCGGATAGGCTCCTCAACGCCGTCGTCAGCGAAGAGGTGCGCGGCCTCCGCCAGAGCCTCTCCCAGACCATCCGCGACCCGGACGAACTGGAGCGCACCATCGAAGTGCGACGCCAAGAGCTGGTGGAGTTCTATGACTTGGACCAGAGATGGGTGCGACGCCTCCCGGATACCGTCTTCCGCGTTGTCAAGCTGGACCTGGGCGAAGCGCGCACTCTCAAGAGCTTCGACGGCAGCCGCCGCGTCTCCGATATCGTCCTCGATCGCTTGCCCAACACGGCCTTGCTCCTCACCACCAGCCTCGTCATTACCGCCGTCATCGGCCTCCTCGTGGGACCGCGGCTCGCCACCCGCGTCGGCAGCAAGGCCGATCGGGCCGTCTCCTATTTCTCCGCCGTCTCCTTCGCCATGCCCACCTGGTGGGTCGGCATCCTCCTCATCCTTATCTTTGCCTTCAAGCTGAACCTTCTCCCCTCCGGCGGCATGTACAGCACGCCGCCGCCTGCCGATGGCTTCCCCCGGTTCCTGGACCTGGTGAAACATGCCGTCCTGCCTGTCCTTACCCTGGTGCTCGTCAGCGTCGGCCCCTATATCTACGGCGTCCGCACCCTGACCATGAACGTCGCCCAGGAAGACCACGTCATGCTGGCGCGCGCCAAGGGCCTGCCCGATAGCGTCGTCGAACGCCGGCACATCCTGCGTGTCGCCGCGCCGCCCATCGTCACCGGCCTTATCCTTGGCCTCGCAGGCTCCCTCAGCGGCTCCATCCTGGTGGAGACCATCTTCAACTGGAACGGCATGGGCCGCCTCTACTTCGAAGCCGTCTCCGGCTCCCCCGATGAGTCCGTCATCGTCGCCCTCACCTTCGTCTTCACCCTCCTCTACGTTGCCGCCCGCTTCATCCTGGAAGTCCTCTACGTCTTCCTGGATCCGCGCGTGAGGTACACATGAGCAGGCGGGAGATGCTTCGCGAGTTCCTGGCCACGTGGCCCGGCAGGATCGGGACGTTTGCCCTCGCCGTTCTGGTCGTCGTCTCCATCGTCGCCATCGCCACCTTCCCTACCGATTTCGGCAAGGCCAAGTGGAGCAACCCCGCCGTCTGGGCCGATAACCCAAAGTCCGCGCCTCCCGCCTGGTCCAACATCTTCACCGGCAACGACCAGCTCCGGCACGAAAAGCTCAAGGCCGAGCGCCCCGGGAAGGTCGAAGCCTCCGATGGCTTGGAGGTGCGGAGCTACGTGATGCCCTACAGCTTCCCCGCGCACAAGCCGCCCAAGTTCCTCTCCGTGTCCATCGGCGGCGTCACCTTCCACGAGCGCCCGCCCACGCTCTCCGTCCATATCCTGCGGCCCGATGGCTCGGAGGCCGCCCTCAACCGCGAAGCCGTGCGCGGCCCCAGGGACGGCGAATCGGCGCCCTATAGCCGCTTCAAGGACGAGCCGCTGCGCGTCGCCCTCACCAGCGAGCCTGCCGCCGTAGACGCCCTCCGCGAGATGTACCTGGACACCTACGGCGCGGACATCCGCTCCAGCGACCTGCGCCAGGTCATGAACCGCGCCCTCTTCGGCAAGCCCTCGGAAAGCAAGCCCGGCGAGATCGCCTTGCTGAAGGGCCGCTACGAGCTCATCGTCAAGGCCACCCTGTATGACGGGCGAGATTCGGTGGACTTCTCCCGCTTCGTCGTCGGCGGCACCACCTTCGGCCTCATGGGCACGGATGGCCAGGGCCGCGATCTCGCCCAGGGCCTCATCTTCGGCCTCCCCGTCGCCCTCATCATCGGCATCATCGCCGCAGTCATGACCACCCTCATCGGCGCGGGGCTCGGCATCCTGGGCGGCTATGTCGGCGGCAAGACGGATATGGTCATCCAGCGCTTCGCCGATATCGTCAACAATGTGCCGCTCCTGCCGCTCCTCATCTTCTTCGTCTTCATCGTCGGCTCCCACCTCTACCTTATCCTCCTCTTCCTCGTCGCCTTCAGCTGGCCCGGCCTCACCATCCTCCTGCGCTCCATGGTCCTCCAGATACGCTCCGGCCAGCTCATCGAGTCCTCCATCGCCATGGGCGCGTCCAAGTGGCGCATCATGTACCGCCACATCTTCCCCCAGATGGCCCCCTTCATCATCTCCCAGCTCATCTTCCTCGTCCCTGCCGCCATCCTCGCCGAAGCGGGCCTCAGCTTCCTCGGCCTCGGCGATCCCTCCATCCCCACCTGGGGCCAGATATTGGAGAACGGCTTCCGCACCGGCGCCGTCTACCTGGCCTACTGGTGGTGGGTCATCCCCCCCGGCGTCCTCATCATCATCACCGCCGTCACCTTCATGCTCATCGCCCTTGGCCTTGAGCCTGTAGTCAACCCCCGCCTGCGAAAGGTCAGATGATGTCCGCCCTCCGCGCACATCCCTGCCTTCTTCCCCCTCGCCTCTCTGGAGAGGGTCGCAAGGGAGAGCTCTATGCCCTTCCTTGACGTCCGCGAGCTCACGCTCCACTACGCCACGCCCAAGGGCCCCGTGCGCGCCGTGGACCGCGTCTCCTTCGCCATCGAGCAAACGGGCGAGGCCGTCGCCGTCGTCGGCGAATCAGGCAGCGGCAAGACCAGCCTCGCCGCCGCCATCATGCGCCTCCTGCCTGCCAACATCGCCGCCTACACAGGCCAGGTCATCCTGGATGGGCGCGACCTTATGCAGCTCGATAAGGAAGCCTTCCGTAAGAGCGTCCGCTGGCGCGAGATCGCCATGGTGCCCCAGGGCGCGCTCAACACCCTGAACCCCGTGATGCGCATCGGCAGGCAGGTCATCGAGCGCCCTCTCCTGGAGAGGCTGATGACCAAGGAGGCGGCCCTGGCGCGCGCCCAGAGCCTTCTGGAGATGGTGGGCTTGCCCAAGGAAGTCCTGGACCGCTATCCCCACGAGCTCAGCGGCGGCATGAAACAGCGCGTCGCCATCGCCATGGCCCTCGTCATGTCCCCCAAGCTCCTCATCCTGGACGAGCCGACCTCGGCCCTTGATGTGAGCGTCCAGGCCCAGGTGATGAACCTCCTCAAGGCCCTCAAGCGCGACCAGGGTCTCACGATGCTCTTCATCACCCACGATATCGCCCTCGCCAGCGACCTCTGCGACCGCATCGTCGTCGCCTATGGCGGCGAGCACGTCGAATCCGGCCCAGCCGATGCGGTCCTCCTGCGGCCCAAGCACCCATACACGGAGCGGCTCATCGCCAGCATCCCGAAATTGAAAGAGGCGGCGCAGCCGGAGTTCCTCCCCGGCGCGCCGCCCGATCTCATCGCTCCGCCTTCAGGCTGTCGCTTCGCCCCGCGCTGCCCTCGCGCCTTCGCCGCCTGCGCC
>VGPF01000009.1 GCA_016875535.1 Chloroflexota bacterium | reverse complement strand
GGCGATCCCCAATCACCACGACGAACGGGCCTACGCCGCCTGGGTTGCTCCTGCAACCCACCATCCTCTGTAGGGGCGGTCCGATTACATCGGACGAACGCGGTCCTTTCTGAAGGACTCCGTGTGCCGCACCGGAGCGCGTGTCGTCACTCTCATTCCTACGAGTCCGGACTGCTCGGACCGTGTGTGTCTTCACTCTCGTTCCTACGAGTCCGAGCCTCTCGGACCGCGTGCCGCACCAGAGGCCCTTAGGATGACATGGGGCCTACATCATGCCGACGCGAACGTTGCGGAAGCGCGCGGGCGCGGCGCCGTGGCCCACGTGGCCCACCTGCTCCGGCTGGCCCTTGCCGCAGTTCGGCACGCCCCAGACCAGCCATTCGTCGCCGCCGCAAACGGCGTCGCATGAGCCCCAGAACTGCGGCGTGATCCCGGTGTAGGTGGCGTTCTTCAGCATCTCGCCCAGCTTGCCGTTCTTGATCTCCCAGGCGATCTCCGTCCCGAACTGGAAGTTCAGCCGCTTATCGTCAATGCTCCAGCTGCGGTTCGTCTGCATATAGATGCCCCTGTCCGTATCGGCGATGAGGTCGTCCAGGCGCCAGGGGCCGGGCTCCAGGTTCACATTCGTCATGCGGATGATGGGCAGGCGGTCCCAATTGCTGGCGCGCATCGCGCCGTTGCTGCGCCAGCCCAGCTTCGCCGCCGTCTCCCGGGAGGTGAGGTAGCCGACGAAGAGGCCGCGCTTCACGATATCGGCGCGCTGGGCGGGAACGCCTTCATCATCGAAACCGAAGGTGCCGAGTCCTCCGGGGATAGTCGCGTCTATCGTCATGTTCACCGCATCCGACCCATACTTGAACGTGCCGAGCTTCTCCGTGGTGAGGAAGCTCGTCCCTGCGAAGGCGGCCTCTGAGCCGAAGACGCGGTCGAGCTCGATGGGATGGCCGCAGGACTCGTGCACCTGGAGCGCCGTCTGCGAGCCGTCCAGGATCACCGTCGTCTCCCCGGAGGGACACTGCTTCGCCTTGAGCAAGGCGGAGGCCTCTTCCGCGATTCGCGTCGCGTTCCCGGGGAGGTCGTAGCGCTCCACCAGCTCCCAGCCCTCGCAGCCCTGGTGGCGGCCGATGCTGTTGGGGTAGCTACGGTTCTGCACCTCGCTCCCGTCAACGGCCGTCGCCTCTATGGCGCAACCCGTCTCGTAGAGCGTCTGCTCGATGTAGCTTCCCTCGGTGCTGGCGAAGATCTTGTGGTGCCGCAAGACCTCCGCGTTCGCCGTCCCGGTGACGATGTGCTTCACCTTGGTCATCTGCCGCGTCGCCTCCAAGAGGAGAGCGGCCTTGGCCTCCGCGCTTACGGCGAAGGGGTCGCGCTGCACCGGTGTCCGGTAGGTCGCGACGATCTTGTACGGCTCGCCGATGTTCACCGGATCCCGGAGGACGGAGGACGAAGCCTGGGCGATGCGCACCGCGGTGGCCGCCACCGTGTCCATCTCCCTGGCGTCCAGCCGGGAACTGCTGGCGAAGCCCCAACCGCCGTTGGCGATGACGCGCACGCCGAAGCCGCGAGTCACGTTCCGGGTCACCGCCTCGATGCGGTTATCCTTGACGATGACGACTTCCTGCTTCGTCTCCAGGTAGCGGACATCGGCATAGGAGGCGCCGCGCTTCACGGCGGTATCCAGGGCGCGCATCAGCAACTCTTTCATGGGCGCATTATACCGAGGTGTCGCGCAGGCTGATCTTCGGCGCGCGGCTCCACTCGAAGCGCGAAAGGCCGCCCGCGCCGAGGGCCGCGACGGCCGATTGCGCCGCGCGCGCCTGGGCCGCCAGGCCCGCTACATCCACGCCCTGACAGGCCGGCTCAAGGGGCACGAGCTTGGCGATGGCCTTCTCGTACATCGCCGTGGCGCCGGCGAAGTTGCCGCTGCGCGTGTGGTGGAGGGCGATAGCGAGCTGGATGATGCCCTGGTAGAGATCGCGGACAGGGCCGGGCGTGCGCTTCCACAGGGCTTCGACGATCTCATGGCAGGGGTGGTATTCGCCACGGTTGAAGCGCGCGATGCCCTCCAGCAGATCAGGCAGCGCGGGTTGGCTGCATCCCTCTTGCCGAGACTGCGATCCGGACACTTAGTGTTCCTGACTTCCTAACCAAGAAGCTTCTTCAGCTTCGCCTCGTCCACGCCGAGGACGATCTGCCCGTCCACGTCGTAGATCGGGCGGCGGATGATGCTCGGGTTCTTCAGCATCAGTTCGATGGCCTCTTTATCGGAGAGGGTCTTATCGCCGATGCCGAGGGCGCGGAAGGAGGGCTTCTTGCGATCAATCAGGTCGTTCGGCTTGCCGCCAGAGAGCCGCTTGATCTCATCCGGGGTCAGGGGCTGCTTGGCCAGCTCGCGCTCGGTGAACTTCACGCCCTTTTGCGAAAGCGACGCCTTCGCCTTGCGGCACGTGGTTCAGGTGGTCTTCCAATAAAAGGTTACGTGCTTCGCCATCATCGCCTCCTAGAGAGTCGCCAGCAGCTGGTCCAGCGGCATGGCGGCTGCGGTGAAGCTGGGCGTATCGCGGATGGTGTAGCAGCTGGCCTGGGAGTCGCGCAGCTCCATCACCAGGTCCAGGAACTCGCTGGGGTTGTCTCCCTCAAAGGCCACCACGAACTCCTGGTCGTCCAGGCCGAAAGAGTAGCTGGTGTTGATGCGGATGCCCGGGTACTTGTGGCCCACGGCGATGTGCTCGTCCATCATGCGCTGGCGATCGGCCATGGGCAGGGCGTACCACTCACGCGACTTCACGAAGGGGTAGACGAAGAGGAACTTCGCGCCGCCGGGGCGGATCTTCAGCCTCGCGCCCTCCTGGCCTTCGTGGGTGTGCTTGTCTATATAGATGGAGCGGCGCGTCATGGCGAAGTAGGAGTAGGGGATGGTGGCGTACTTCCCCAGGCCCGTCCGCGCGAGCCCCGTGTAGAGCGACTGAAAATCGTCCAGGGAGTTGGCGACAGTCCACAGCATGAAGTCGGCGTCTCCCCTAGTGGCTGTGAGGCTGTAGGGGCGGATCATCATCCTATCGTTGTGCTCGCCGATGACCGCCGCGAACTCGCGCTTCCCGGCGTCCCGCGTCGCTCCATCCAGCCTGCGCCACTCGGGCGAAAGGCGGTAGACGGCGTAGCGGACAACCTGGCGGCTGGACGGTTTGCCTTCAGCGGCGGGAGGCCTGTGCTGCATGACGACACCTCAAGAACATCGGGTGTGAAAGGAACCGCAATCCATGATAGTCGTCCCCTGGAGATGGGACAAGCGGCTATTCGCCCATCGTCTGCACCACGATCTCCCTCGTGCGCGACCGGGAATCGAAGTCCATGACGATGATGCGCTGCCACGTTCCTAGGACGGGCTTGCCGCCCTCCACCGGGACCACGAGCGATTGCCCAAAGAGGCTGGCCTGGAGGTGGGAGTGGCCGTTGGTCTCCCCGGCGTTTATGGCGTTGTGCTGGTAGGTCGCGCCCCTGGGGGCCAAGCGCTCCATGGCTGCCTGGAGGTCCTTCACCGTCCCAGGCTCCAGCTCCATGATGCCCACGCCCGCAGTGGTGCCGGTGAGGAAGACCGTCACGATGCCGTGCCGTATCTTGGAGTCCGCCACACGCCTCAGGACTTCCTGGGTGATCTCGATGATCTGGCCGCCGCCCTTGGTCTCGAGCTTCAGGCGGGTTGTGGCTACTGCCATGTGGGACTCCAGGTCTCCAGGGAATAGGCCAGATTCTACACCGTGCATCCCAGGGGCGTCTCTTGTGGAACCGGCTAGACTAAACTTAGTTTTAGACTTATACTAAATAGCGATTCAACTCACAAGCGGCACTCGATAAGAGCGTCGGGAGGATTTCTATGCGTCGCATACTGTTGCCACTGGCGGCAGCGCTTGCAGGGACACTGGTCGTCGCGGGATGCAGCACGGCGCAGGCGGCCAAGAAGGAATCGGCAGAAGAGGTCTACCAACTGAACCTTACCGGCGCGGCAACGGCAGAGGGCAGGATCGTCCTGAACGCGCCGCGCAAGATGGAGATCAAGGTTGCCGCAGGCGCGACGGCCCTGGATGTGGCCCTGCAAGTCCGCCAAGAGCTCATGGCCAAGGGCTACACCGTCCTCTGCGTGGTTGACCGCTCGGACCAGGGACATTCGATCCTTGTGAAGGGGAAACTGGCCGTCTCCCAGGACAGCTCCAACCTAGGCGGCATCGGGGGCAGCGCGGGCCAGGTTATCCAGCGCCGCGAGGTGATCCAGAGCCGCGTGCGCGAGTACTTCCGCTTCGTGAAGGACAACAACGGCAACGGCATGAAGCAGATCGTCTCGAACGATTTCCTCCAGGCCGCGAACCAGGAGCTCGGGAAGAACATCGAACTGGTGAACATGGGCACGCCTGTGGTGGGCTGCAACACGGCCTCCGTCATCGTGGAGACGGCGCTGGCCGGGGGCGAGCACCGCCAGAGCGAAGTGCAGCTGGTGAACGATGACAACCTGCGGTGGAAGGTGGCCGGGGTGCGCGACCTGGCAAAGTGGAAGGGCCGCTAACGCAACTCCAGCATCTTGGCGCAAAAGCCCTCCGGTCATATAACCGGAGGGCTTTTCTTTTCGCTGGCGTCTCGTGCGCGGGTACATGAATCACTCCTCATTTGTTATACTTCCCGAAGGATTGCTTCAAGGGTTCCGGGCTGCCTCACAACCTTCCGTAAGGCGATTACCACCAACGTGGAAGACGTTCTCATCATCGGCGCTGGGCCGGCGGGCAATAATGCTGCCCTAGAGCTGGCCAAGCGCGGCTACCGCGTTACCTTGGCGGACCGCCGCTACGCCATCGGCGATAAGCTGTGCACCGGCATCGTGGGGGCGGAATGCATCCGCCAGTTCCCCATCGCGCCGGAACACATCTACCGCGCGGCGCGGAGCGCGTCCGTGAGCGCGCCTGGGGGCCAGGCGATCCACATCGGGCGGGAGGAGCCGCAAGCCTACATCGTGGACCGAGTCTCCTACGTGGCGAGCTACGCGCAACAGGCCCAGGAGGCGGGCGCGACCTATCTGCTGGGCCACACCGTCCATTCCGTGGAGCCGGGGCGCGACCACATCAGCGCCATCGTGCAGAACGGCGCGGGGCCGCAAGAGATCAAGGCGAGGAGCGTGGTCATCGCCGCCGGGTTCGGGAGCAGGCTCACCAAGTCGCTGGGGCTGGGGCAGGTGCAGGACTACGCCGGAGGCATCCAGGCCACGGTGACGACGACGGGCGTGGACGAGATCCATGTCCACCTGGGCAAGCGCTTCGCCCCGGGATTCTTCGGCTGGCTGACGCCGACGACGGAGAACCGGGCGCTGCTGGGGCTGATGGCGCGGAAGCAGAATAACGAGCATTTCGCCGAGCTGCTGGCGCATCTGCAGGAGAAGGGCATCGTGGGGGAAGTGGTGAGCGGGCCGAGCCGATGGGCGATCCCCTTGCGACCGCTGAAGCAGGCCTACCGCGACCGGGTGCTCGTCATCGGCGATGCGGCGGGCCAGGTGAAGCCCACCACGGGCGGCGGCATCTATTACAGCTTCCTCGCCAGCCGCATTGCGGCGGAGGCGCTCCACAACGCCCTGCGGCGCGACGACCTCACCGAAGACGCGCTCTCTGAGTATGAGCGCGAGTGGAAGAGCGTGCTCGGCGGAGAGCTGGATTCGGGTTACAACGCGCGCCGCATCTACGAGCTGCTGGGCGATCGCCAGATAGACTTCATCATAGAAGCGCTGGCCTCCAACGGCTTTGTAGAGAAGCTCCTCCAATCGGAGAGCCTCGGGTTCGATTGGCACAGCGGCGCCATCAAGGAGTTCCTGCGGTGGCCGGTGCTCCAGGGAGTCGTCCGGTCGCTTGGCGGCATCGCGCCGAAGGCCCTTTCGCGGATCGCCTAGGCCCCCTTGCGCACGCCGAGCCTTCCGCAAGCCGTTGCGCTTCTTCTCTCCGCCGGGCTTATGGGCGTTATCTTCTATTACTCCTCCCAATCAACAACGCCGGGCATCGTTGTAGAGAAGAAAGAGGGGCTGACCCTGGCCTTTCGCAAGATGGCCCACGCCGCCGAGTTCGGTTCGCTGGCGCTCCTGCTGCGCATCGCCTTCGGCTTCCTGCGCCGCGATCCCGCCTACGCCTTGAGCTTCGCGATCGCCGCCGCCTATGCCATCGGCGACGAGGCCCACCAGCGCTACACCCCTTGGCGCGTAGGGTCAGTAACCGATGTCTTCATTGATATCGGGGGCGTGGTCGCGGTGCTCATCGTCTGGCGACTTGCGGAGCGGCGCCTGGCGCAGAGGCGCGCTGCAAAGGGGAAAATCGGCTAGTATGAGCCGCGACATTCACCAAAGGACAAAGGCATGGCCGCACCAAAGGTAGCGCTCGTCACCGGCGGAGCCGGGTTCATCGGCTCCCATGTGGTGGACCGGCTCATCGCGAAGGGTTATCAGGTCGCCGCCGTGGACTCCCTGGTCATCGGACGGAAGGAGAACCTGCACCCGAAGGCGACGCTCTACCAGGCGGACATCCGATCTCCCGACTTGCGGGAGATCTTCGCGAAGGTCAAGCCGTCGTATGTCTTTCATCTGGCGGCGCAGGCGAGCGTCATCAGGTCAGTGAAAGAGCCGGGGATGGATACGGATGTGAACGTCCTGGGCACCATCAACCTGTTGGAGCAGTGCCGCGCCTTCGCCATCGAACGGTTCATCTACAGCTCCACCGGCGGCGCGCTCTACGGCGAACCGGAGCGGCTGCCTTGCGGCGAATCGCATCCCATCCGGCCGCTTTCGCCCTATGGCGCGAGCAAGTACGCCGCCGAGGTCTTTGTGCGGCTCTACGGCGACCTGCACGGCCTCAAGCACACCATCCTGCGCTACAGCAACGTCTACGGTCCGCGCCAGGACCCGGAGGGCGAGGCGGGCGTGGTGGCCATCTTCACCAGACGGCTCCTTGCGCGCGAGGATGCGCTGATCTTCGGCGACGGCACGCAGCAGCGCGACTTTGTCTACGTGGCGGACGTGGCCGAGGCGAACATGAAGGCGCTGGCGCAGAAGAAGAACGATTCCTTCAACATCGGGACGGGGAAGGGCGCCAGCGTGAACCAGGTGGCGAAGGAACTGGTGCGCCTTACCGGGACCAAGAACCCGCCGAAGCATGCCCCGGCGCGCAAAGGCGAGGTCTACAAGATCTGGCTGGACGCGCGCAAGGCGAAGCGAGGGCTCGGCTGGTCGGCGAAGGTGGGCTTGAGCGAAGGCCTGAAGCGGACGGTGGACTACTTCCGCGCCTAGCCGCCCGTCTCGATCTCTTTGGCCCAGGCGCGATTCTCCAGATACCAGTCCACCAGGTTAGCGATGCCCTGCTCGGTGGTCGTCTTCGGTTCCCATTTCAGGATTCGGCGCGCCTTGCCGATATCGGCCCAGGTAGCGCGGATGTCCGCCGGGTGCATCGGCTCGCGCTTCACCTTGGCCTTCTTCTTCAGCCGTGTTTCGATGAGGCTGATGGCCTTGTTCACCGTGAGCGGACGGTCTGAGCCGAGGTTGATGACGTCATACCCGACGGGCTTGAGCGCCGCTATGGTGCCGCGAGCCACATCGTCCACATAGGTGAAATCGCGGGACTGGCGGCCATCGCCGTAGACGAGGACGGGGCGGCCCTCCGCAATCCACTGGGTGAAGCGGAAGAGCGACATATCGGGCCGCCCGCCGGGGCCATAGACCGTGAAGTAGCGCAGCACCGTGACATCGAGCCCAAAGAGATGGTGGTAGGTGTAGCAGAGGGCCTCGGCGGCCTTCTTGGAGGCGGCGTAGGGCGAGATGGGGTAGTTGGTATTGGCATCTTCCCGGAATGGAATCTTGTTCTTTCCCCCATAGACGCTTGAGGTGGAGGAGAGGACATATTTGCCGACGCCGAACTCCTTGCAGAGCTCCAGGAGATTCAGCGCGCCAGTGGTGTTGGTCTCGAAGTAGACCCAGGGATTGGCGATGGACTGTCGAACGCCGGCGCGGGCGGCGAGGTTGATGACGGCATCAACCTTTGTCTTGAAGAGGGGGCGAAGGGCCGAGCGATCACGGATATCTATGCGATGGAAGGAGAGGCCGCGTCTCCCCAGGAGCTGCTTCAGCCGCCATTCTTTCAAACGCACATCGTAGGCGTCATTCATCTCGTCCACGGCGGTGACGCGGTGGCCCGCATCGAGGAGCCGGGAGGCGACGCGGGAGCCGATGAAGCCCGCGCCGCCGGTGAGGAGGATGTGGGTAGGCAATGAAGAGCCTTTCTTGAGTGAGGTATGGGTGCGTTAGTTGATGAGCCTGGGGATGCCTTCGCCGAGGAGATAGCCGACGCCGGCCGCCGCGGTGCCGATGATGAGCACTTCCAGGCCCTGCATCAAGGGCCTGCGCTTCACCACTCTGCCCTTGGCCGTGCCCAGGCCGAAGAGCGCAGTGAGCGCAAGCCCGGCCGCAACGCCGATGGCGGCATTCCCCTCCATCCAGAAGAAGGGCAGAATGGGGACCATGGCCGCGAGGATGAAGACAGCGCCCATGGTGAGGGCATCTTTCACCGGGTTGCCAAGGACGTCAGGGCTGATGCCGAGCTCTTTCTCCACCAGGGTGCGAAGCCACAGTTCCTTATCGGCCGCGATGTGCTCCGCCAAGTCGCGCGCCTGAGCGTAAGACATGCCCTGCTGGTGGTAGAGGAAGACAAGCTCCGCCATCTCTTCAGCGGGGTTAGCCTCCAGTTCTTTGGCCTCTTTCTCAATCTCAGCCTTGAACGCCTCTTGCTCAGCTTTGGAGCCAAGGTAGGTGCCGGTGGCCATGGAGACCATGCCCGCAAGGGCGGTGGCAAGTCCACCGACGACGACGGTGGAGTTGGCGCTTACCGAGGCGGAAAGGGCGGTCACCAGGGCTAACGTGCTCATCAGCCCATCCTGCGCGCCGAAGACGACCTCGCGGATGCGGCGGACGGCGGCCAGGCGCGTCTTTTCGCGCTCCACCTCGCGCATGGCGCGGCCATAGGCGGGGGCCGTTGCCTCTATAGGAGCCACAGGCCTGTTAGGTTCCATCGCAGGAGCGGCCGAGGCCATCTGCTGCACCTGGGCTTCAGGGATAGACATGGGACGCGGGGGCAGGGCGATGGAAGGCGCGGCCTCCGGCTGTTTGCCCATCTTCTTCTCCAGCAGGTCCAGGGCGCGCATGAAGCTCTCCAGGTGGTAGCGCTCCCGATCCATGGCCACGGCAAAGGCCTGGGCGGCATCCATACGCCCTTCATCCAGGGCATCCCGGATCATCCTGGGGTAGAGCGAGGCGATCTCTTTGGCCTCGCCGGTGGTGACACTGCGAAGGTTTTCCGCCGTGGACTTCACGGCCCCGGCGGTCTTAAGCTGGTTGATGCCGTGGATGTTCTCCGCGCCGGCTGTCTCCTGGAAGACCTGAGCGACCTCCGGGTGGCCCTCCTCCAGCGCTTTGAGGGCGAAGGCGGAATACTTGAGCTGGGCCATGGACTCGCTCACGATGGCGTTCCAGAGGTTCTGTTCCGTTTTGGAAAGGGTCGTTTGACTGTTTTCAGCCATCGCCGCGCCTCCCTCTAGGCTCCTGCCGCCGCAACTGACCCCAGATTATGACAGAGCGGTAGGGAAGACTCCACTTTTGCCCCGGAGGGGGCGTGCGCACGAGCCTGGCGGCTGGTATGCTTCGGCATAGGTAGAAACATTTACGTAGCGGGTTTATTTGTACCGTTGAGTGGGTGCCATCCCCCTGGTTGAATGGGTGCCATCCCGCAGAGCGGGAAATACACATGTCCGGGAGACACCATGCAGAAGGATGCAGTTCGCGCAGCGCTCGAGATGCTGATCGGGAAGAAGGAAGCCACGCTCGCCCTGGCCGGCGCCGCCGCACGCCCGACCGAAGTCAGCGGGACCGTCCTGCGCGCCCAAGAGGCCGGTTGGATCTAAATGCTCGCTCATGAGACTGCGCTGCTGGTCAAAACCTCGATCCTTGAAGCCCTGGCCAGCGGCGCAGTCGCGCCCTCCTTTCGAGAGCGCATAGAGACAACCCTTAAAAAGTTCCCGCACCCGCTCCACGAAAGGACGCCCTTACGCCCAACGCAGATCGCGTTGGGCGCGTTTTTTGCTGGAGGAGGGAAGCAGCTTCAGGTTGGTGCCAAAGCCGCCGCAGCGACCGAAGTCATCGTATCGGCCAGCCATGTCTTTGATGCATTAGCAGACCACGATAGGCACAGCACGAACGCCGATCAGCAAATCGGCCCGGCGCTTCTGTTCCTTGCCTCCCATCTCTTCGAAGCATCCAGAGCAGCGAGTGGTCTCCAAGTAGATTGGAGTCAGGTCTACTCCAGTTTCGTGACCGCTTGCTCCGGGCAACAGGCGGATCTTGACCTCCAGGGCAATGAGACGCCATCGCTGGAGGAGGCGAAAGAGATGACCGAAGCAAAGGCGGGGGCCATCGGCAAAGCGATCGCGCTGGCTGCAGGGGCAAGCACCTCAGTAACTTCAGAGCTAGCGGCATTCGGCCTGCACTTTGGAACGTATAGCCAACTGCTCGACGATGCGTCAGACGCTTCGATACTCTCACCAGGCACCAGCGACATCGCCCTCAAAAAGAAAACCGTGCCGATCGCCTATTTCCTGCACGCCAAGGGTGACAGCCCAGAACTGGATGCCTGCCGCTCGGCGTTCAACGCCGGGGGAATGGATCCAACGGGCGAGATGCAGGTGCGCATTGCAATCGAGACGGCCGGGGCGATTCGGTTCACCCTCACGCTTGCTCACTGGTATAGAATGAGGGCCGAAGCAATCCTGGAACGATTGGAAAAGCACGGATGTCAGACCCGGTTGCTTCGCTCACTTCTCGAGGACAAGCCGAAGGATCCTCGCGAACCTCAAGCCAACCCTCCCCTAACCTCCCCCTCCTCCGCGGTTTAGTCCTCTCCAGTGTTCTGCTCTTTGCGAGCCTCTTCTTCTTTGCTCAGCGTTCTGTCACTGACTCTCCTTTGCTGCAAATACGATTGGAGGAGTGTGAGGCCGCTCCGTACTGCGTCTCCTGGGTCATGCCCGCGGGCGCAGGTTGGGATGCAGGCCTCCGAGTAGGCGACCCGGTCCTCCGGATAACGGGTGGAGGCACGGAACGGCCGCGTAGCGTGGTCCGGCCTGGGGCCTCAGGCAGTGAAGCACCCATCAGAGCCGAGGCCGGGCGTTCAGTTGAGGGCGCCTCACGGTACACCCTCCCTTTACTGGGTCTTGTTTTTGTCACGTTCGGGAGTTTAGTGCTGTGGAGACGTCCGGATCTCAAGTCGGCTCGAAGTTTTTGGCTTATGGGACTCGCCGCAGGCTGCTCCCTTGCGTTGGTCCCGGCATCTGAGGGAGCACTCACGGTTTGGGCGCTAGGATTCCAATTCCCCTTGGTCTGGTTCTCGCCCTGGGCCCTATTCGCCTTCTACACCAGCCTCACACCTGGGACTCCGCGCTTAGTCGAAAAGGTTCGGAGCATCACCCTTTGGTCGGGTATCGGCCTTACTGCAATATATATCCTTACCGCAGCGGCACAACCGAACATATATCCCTGGCTTCAGGCCTGTATCTCGATAGCTTTCATCCTCCTCATCATCTTCTCAATCATCGCGCTCATAACAGGCTATCGGCGCGCAAGCACTCATAATGAGCGCTCTGTTGTGGCCATCGTCTCGTCTGCAACAATTTTAGGACTCATCCCGCTCCTCCTGCTCGTCTTTCTTCCCATCGCCAGCGGCGTGGATGAGATCGTTCGCCCTGATATCGCCGCACTCGGTCTCCTGGCAATACCCACCGGCTTCGCCTACTCCATCTTCCAATACCAGATGCTCGGCATCCGGAGGCTGGTCCAGCGCGGCGCCGTGTACGTCATCCTCTCCGGCCTGTTGCTCGTCGTTATGATCCTGCTCGTGGGGATCGGCATCACCATCAAGCCGGACCTCTTTGAATCGCGCCGCAACGACCTCCTCATCACCTCCGGGGCCGTTGTCTTCGGCGCCCTCGCCTTCGCCTACCTGCGCCCCATCTTGCAGCGTCTGGCGGACACCTACGTCTACCGGGATGTCTTCGATTACCGGGAGGCTATCGTGGAGTTGTCCAAAGAGGCCCAGCGGGCGCGGCAGCCCAAAGACGTCGTCGTCTCCATGTTGGAGCAAGTGAAGGCGATCGCCAGACTCGAGGGGTATCTCGTCGTCACCGGCAGGTCTCAATCGGCCTCCGAAATCATCTCGGGCGGCATGTCCGCCCAGCGCCTGCGACGCGCCTATGACAGTCCGGGCTTTCTGCCTTCTCGAGGCAGCGCTATCCGGCAGTTGGAAAGCGACCCGGTCCTCGCCTTTGTGCTGGATGAAGACACGGCGCTCCTTCTCGGGCCTAAATCGGGAGGGGAGGCCTTTCGGGATGACGATGTGAAGCTAATGGAGCCGATGGCCACGCTGGTCAGCATGCTGCTGGCGCGCTCCAAGCTGAGCGATGAGCTGCGCGACTTGAACGGGCGGCTGATGACCGCCCAGGAAGAAGAGCGGGCGCGCCTGGCCATAGACCTCCATGACGGCCCGTTGCAACAGGCCATCTTCCTGTCCAGAACCGCCGTGCCTTCTGACAAGGTGATTGACGTCGGCAAATCCCTCGTCACGGAGCTGCGCGCCATCACCAACGCCCTCCGCCCGCCGATGCTGGACGACCTGGGCCTGCGGTATGCGATAGACTGGCTGGCACGGAACCTGCCCGGAAAAGAGGCGGTACACATCACCATGGACCTGGACGGCTTTCCCGATGAGACGCGCCTCCCCGCGGCCTCGGAGTTGGCCATCTACCGCTGCGCCCAGGAGGCCCTGAACAACGTGGTGAAGCACTCAGGGGCGACACAGGCGACGATATCCCTTAGAATCGCCCAAGGTAAGGCCATCCTCTCGATCATGGACAACGGCAGAGGCTTCGGCGCGGCTGAACGGGAGCGGGCGGCCAAGGACGGCCACCTTGGGCTCCTGGGCATGCGCGAGCGGGTCCGCCACGCGGGCGGGACGCTTGCCATCGAGAGCGCGCCGGGCCAAGGCGCCACGATTACCATCAGCGTCCCGGTGGAGGCGGACTCTGCCCTCCCCGAGGCGGCACGGAGCGTATGACGACAGGGCACACTATCCGCGTCCTCCTGGTGGAAGACCACGCCCTCGTGCGCGTTGGGACCAAGGCGCTGCTTGAGGCAGACCCAGGGATCTAGGTGGTGGGCGAGGCCGAGACGGCGGAAGAGGCCTTGCGCCTGACCGATGAGCTGGCCCCCGACGTGGTGATTCTGGATATCCGGCTCAAGAACGGCAGCGGGATAGATGTGGCCAGGGCGCTGATGCGCAAGGGATCCACGGCGCGGGTGCTGGTGCTGACGGCCCACGACTTCGAGCAGTACGTGGACGCCCTGGCGAGAGCGGGCGTGCGCGGCTACCTCCTGAAAGATACGCCGCCTGAGCAACTCATCAAGGCGGTCCATGATGTCTACGAAGGGCACGGGGTTCTTCCGGGGCGGATCGCGGCCTCCGTCTTGGACAGCCTCAGCCGGGAGCGACGAGACTCCCCGCGTACCCCGGACGACCTGACGATTCGGGAGATCGAAGTGCTGGAGCTGCTCTACCAGGGGCGGCGCAATCAGGAGATCGCGGAGCGCCTGGGAATCTCCCAGCGCACCGCCGAGTCCCACGTGGCGAACATCTTTTCAAAGCTGGGAGCCACCACGCGGGCGGAGGCCGTGCGCATCGCCATCGAGCACGGCTATATCAAAAAGCAGTAATCGGCAAAGGACTGCCGATTACCAACCCTTCACCCTGTACGTACGTACCTAGGCTTTTCTTACGGATTTTTTATACTTCCAACCCTGGTAGCCTGGCCTGCACACAGTTCACGCGAATGCTGCAAGGAGGGGGATTCAACGTGGCGACGCTGTCTATATCCGATGTGCGAGAGCACGCACCCGGCGGAACGGTTAGGGTTGTCCTTGTGGACGATCACCAGATGTTCCGGGAGGGCACCAAGTACCTCTTGACCCAGGACCCGTCCATCCAGGTCATCGGCGAGGCGGAGACGGTGCAGGAGGCGATTGCCGTCATCGCGGAGACCCGCCCGGACGTCGCCGTGGTTGATATCCGCCTTAAAGGCGGGAGCGGCATAGACCTGGTGAAGGCACTGCGCAAGGAGCACCCGGAAGTCAAGTGCCTGGCGCTCACCGCATTCGACTATGACCAGTACGTCAAGGCGATGGTGAAGGCGGGCGCGCGAGGCTATCTCCTGAAGGATGCGCCGGGCGAGGAGCTCTTAAAAGCCATCCATACGGTCCACGAAGGCAAGGCGGCGCTGCCGGATCTTATGAGTGCGCGGGTCATAGACTTCCTGGCCGATCAGCCGAAGGAAGAGACCTCCACCCCGCCGCTGCGAGACCTCACCGCCAGAGAACTTGAGATCCTGGAGATGATCCAGCAGGGCGCCACGGACCGCGCCATAGCGGAGCACTTCGACCTTTCCGTGAAGACCGTGAACACCCATGTAGGACATATCTTGTTGAAGCTCGGGGAGCCGAGCCGGGCACAGGCCGTCGCCAAGGCCATAGAGCTCGGATTGCTGAAGGACGTTCATTAACTTCCCGGGGAGGAAGTGCAATGACCACACTCGTCCGTCCGACCGAAAATCTTTCGTACATCCGTGAGGAGTCCCCGTCGCATTCGGGGAGCTTGCGGGCTCGCCTGCATGAGGTCATGCCGCTGTTGGAGAGCATGTCCGGCCTTGCGGACCCGCTCCTGTGGGCGCATTCGCTGCGCGTGGGCAAGATGGCGCGGGAGACGGGAGAGGTGATAGGCATGCGCGGCGGCGACCTTGACCAGCTTGAGGTCGCAGGCTATCTGCATGACATCGGCCGCATCATCGGCGGCGAAGCCGCTCCCGCCCGCCCGGCGGGGCATCCCCCGCGCCCCACGGACAACGGAGCACACTGCCTGCGGGCCGCCAAAATCGTCTCCAGCCTCCCGTGGCTGACGCCCATCATGCCGATGGTGCTCTTTCACCACGAATACTGGGACGGCAGCGGCGTCCCCGCCGGGCTGCGGGGAGAGTCCATCCCCCTGGCGGCGCGCATCATCGCCGTGGTGGATGCCTTCGACCGCATGATCGGCAGTTCGGCGCCTGGGGCGGAGCAACCGATCAATAAGGCGCTGGAGACCCTGCGCACCGAGCGCGGACGCCTCTACGACCCGGAAGTGGTCAACGCCTTCATAGATGCCTGCAGCCTCTCGCTCACTCGGAAGCACTTGTGGGGCAGGCCGCACTTAGACCTGCAATACTAGCAGGCACTGCGAGTTTTCAGATAACAAACGGGGCCGCTCGAATGAGCGGCCCCGTTGCTTTTTGCGCCGAGGAGGGTCACGTCAGACGGTTAGCGGGCCTTCGCCGTCTCGAACTGCTCCTCCTCCGTTGAGCCGTGAAGGGCCGTAGTGGAGCTTTGGCCGCCCGATGCCGCCATGGCGACCTTGTCAAAGTATTCGGCGCCGGATTCGCGCTGGTGGCGGACGGCGGTGTAGCCATCGGACTCCCGCGCGAACTCGGCCTGCTGAAGGCGAACGTAGGCGGGCATGCCCTCCGTGGCAAAGCCGCAGGCCATATCGAAGGTGTGGTAGTTGAGGAGGTGCCAGCCGGCGAGGGTGATGAACTGGAACTTGAAGCCCATGGCGCCGAGCTCACTCTGAAACTTGGCGATGGTGGGCGCGTCAAGGTGGCGGCGCCAGTTGAAGGACGGCGAGAGGTTGTATGCCAGGAGCTTGCCGGGGAACTTCGCGTGAATGGTCTCGGCAAACTTCTTGGCCTCTGCCAGCTCGGGAACGGAGGTTTCGAACCAGATGAGGTCGGCGTAGGGGGCGTAGGCAAGTGCGCGGGCCGTGGGCGAGGCCATGCCCTTCTTGACCATGTGGTAGCCCTCCACCGTGCGCTCTCCGGTGACAAAGGGACGGTCATAGGGGTCAACATCGGAGGTGAGCAGGGTGGCATCGCGGGCGTCTGTGCGGGCGACAAGGAGCGTGGGCACATCCAAGACATCGGCGGCCAGGCGCGCGGCGGTCAGCGTTCGGATGAACTGGGAGGTGGGGACAAGGACCTTGCCGCCCATGTGGCCGCACTTCTTTTCAGCGGCCAGCTGGTCCTCAAAGTGGACGCCCGCGGCGCCGGCTTCGATCATGTTGCGCATCAGCTCGAAGGCGTGGATAGGCCCGCCGAAACCGGCCTCCGCATCGGCGACGATGGGGGCGTACCAGTGGATATCGCCATCGCCTTCGATCTGGTCGGCGCGCATGAAGGCGTTGTTGATGCGCTTGACCAGGGCGGGGACGCTGTTCACAGGGTAGAGGCTCTGGTCAGGGTAGGTGTTGCCGCCCTGGTTCGCATCGGCGGCGACCTGCCAGCCGCTGAGATAGATCGCCTTGAGGCCGCCCTTCACCATCTGCACGGCCTGGCCGCCGGTGAGAGCGCCGAAGGTGGCGATATAGGGCTCCGTGTGGAGGAGGTCCCACAATCGCCGGCTGCCCGCCTTCGCGATGGTTTGCTCCACCCTTAAGCTGCTCCGCAGGGAGACGACCTCGCCAGCGGAATAGGCGCGCTTGATGCCTTTCCACCGAACGTCGGCGGTCCAACTGCGCTCAAGCTCGGCGATCTGCTCCTGGATCCTTGCGGCACGGTTCTGCACTTTCGTCCTCCTAAGACTTACTGAAGGTAGCGATAGCCTGGGATGGTGAGGAATTCCACAAAGTGGTCGGCGGTCACGAGCTCATCGAGCAGGTCCACGGCCTTGTCCAGCGCGCCCGGGCCCTTATCCGCCCGCGCGCCGACGAGCTTCGCCGTCTCCTCACTGCGGAGGCGGTAATAGAGGTCGTGGGTCATGGGGCGGCCATCGGCGAGGCGGGCCTGGCGCTTGGCCCAATGCCAGAGCTGAGAGCGGGCGATCTCGGCAGTGGCCGTGTCCTCCATGAGATTCGCAATCGCGACTGCGCCACTGCCCTGCACCCAGGCCTCCAGATACTGCAGAGCGACGCTGATATTGCCGCGAACGCCCGCCTCCGTGATCGCGCCTTTGGGCGCTTCCAGCAGATCGCTGGAGGCGGCGCGTGTCTCCGGGATATGGCCAAGCTGGTTGGGGCCGCTGAACGCCCGATCGAAGATCTGGGCAACAGACTCAACGAGGGCGGGATGAGCGACCCATGCGCCATCAAAACCCTGGCTCGCCTCGCGCTCCTTATCAGCGCGCACCTGGGCAATGGCGACGGCGTTCGCCTCCGGATCGTTCTTCCGAGGGATGAAGGCGGACATGCCGCCGAGGGCATGGGCCCCGCGCTTGTGGCAAGCGGCGACGAGCATCTCGGCCGGGGCGCGCAGGAAGGGAGTGGCCATAGTGACTTGCCCACGGTCTGGCGTGAGCGACCAGGAGGCGTCCCGAAAGGCCTTGATATAGCTATAGATGTAGTCCCAGCGCCCCAGGTTCAGCGCAGTGATATGGCCGCGAAGCTCGTACAGGATCTCATCCATCTCAAAGGCGGCAAGGATGTGCTCGATGAGGACGGTAGCGCGGGTCACGCCCCTGGGAAGGCCGAGGGCGTCTTCGGCGGAGTCAAAGAGATCGCTCCACAGCCGCGCCTCCTGGCAGTTCTGCAATTTAGGGAGGTAAAAATAGGGGCCGGTGCGCCGTTCGAGCTGGACGCGGGCGTTGTGGAAGAAGAAGAGCCCGAAATCGAAGAGGGCGGCGCTGACGGGCTGACCATCCACTAAGAGATGGCGCTCCATCAGGTGGAGGCCCCGAGGACGCACATGGAGCGTCGCCGTCTTCTCCTTCAGTCGCTCCTCGCTGCCATCCGCCCGTTGGACGGTCAAGGTGCGGAGGACAGCATCGCGCAGGTTGATCTGGCCTTCGATGCACTGTGCCCAGCCGGGGGAGTTGGCATCTTCGAAATCGGCCATGTAGCCCAGGGCACCGGAATTGAGTGCGTTGAGCACCATCTTGCGATCGGAGGCGGGGCCGGTGATCTCCACGCGGCGGTCCTGGAGGTCGGCTGGGGCAGGCGGCACGCGCCAGGCCTGGGCGCGGATGCCCGCATCCTCCTGGGGGAGCGACGGCAGGCGGCCGGCATCGATCTCCGCCTGCCGGGCGCGGCGGGCTCGCATCAGGGCGCGGCGGGTCGGCTCAAAGGGAAGGGAGAGCGCGGCGACGAACTCGAGGGCTTCCTGGGAGAGAATTCCTGCGTAGCGGTCCGTAGGCCGTCCGAGCATCTGTAGCGAAGGCCCCACTGGTCAAACCTCATTGCGAGTATCTGCCGCACCACCGCACAACCCTGCACCAGAGTAACGGGCCGTGGTGGTATAATGCCAGCCTTGTCTTTCCTATACGAACGATAAGTCCGAATTATCACACGTGGGACGGAGGAGCGGGATGGAGATCGCGCAGCTTGAAGCCTTTTTGGAGGCATCCAAGCGCGGCAGTTTCCGCCGTGCGGCTGAGGGCCTGTATGTCACGCAGCCCGCCCTCGGCGCGCGCATCCACGCCCTGGAGCAGGAGATGGGAGGCATTCTTTTCCACCGGATGGGGCGCGGCGTGCGCCTGACCGAGATGGGCAAGGCCTTTCTGCCCTTCGCCGAGCGCGCGCTGGACCAGCTGAAGCAGGGCGAAGAGGCGGTGGTGGCGGCGCGGCAGGCCCTGGGCGGCGTGCTCACCATCGCATCGGCGCGCACCATCGGCACCTACAGCCTCCCGACGATGCTGGACCGCTTCCGCGCCAAGTTCCCGGCCATCAAGCTGCACATCAAGGTGGGGCGCTCATCGGACGTGCTCAACATGGTGGTGGACGAGGAGGCCCATGTCGGCCTGGCGCGAGAGCTGCACCACCCTGACATCCTGGCCATGCCGATCTACGAAGAGGAGATCGTGCTGGTGGCGCACCCCAAGCATCCCTTCGCGATGAAGGGAAAGGCCAGCATCTATGAGATCGCCAAGGAGCCGCTTATCCTCTACGATCCTGGCTCGGCCTACTTCGTCCTCATCCAGGAGGTCTGCCAGGAGGCGGGCATCGTGCCGCGGGTGGAGATGAATCTGGATAGCATCGAGGCGACGAAGCGCATGGTGGAGATCGGCTTCGGCGTCTCCTTCCTGCCCCTCGGAGCCATCGAGCGGGATCTGCGCCAAAAGAGCCTGGTCCACATCACGCTGACCGGCGCGCACCGGGTGGTCCTGCCAACGTGCGTCCTTATCCGCCGCGCCCAACACTACAGCCCGGCGACGATGGCCTTCCTGCGCGTCCTGAGCGAGATGTACAACACCAAGCTCCCGTTGGTGAAGGCTGAGGCGGCAGCGGCGAAAGAACAAGAGTCAGCTCCTCCTGAGAAAAAGAAGCCGGGGAAGTAGCAGGGCTCGTCGCCCGCTCTGCCCGTCCATGGGTTCAGCCTTTCACGGCCTCTGCACACGGGCACGGCCTCAGTTCACGCATCCGGCATATCCTCCTGCGATCCTGTGTCTTGATCCCAGGAAGCAGGTTGGCGGCAGATGCGGGCACTCATGAACAGAGCGGTGAACCCGTTTGCGAAGTTGCTCCTAAGGTCCCCGCTGCATTTCCTGATGAGCAGCCGCGTTCTGCTCATCACCGTCACCGGGAGAAAGAGCGGCAGGCGCTACACGACTCCGGTGGAGTACACCCGGCAGGGCAGCCTCGTCACGATTGTGAGCCGGAATGACCGCTCATGGTGGAAGAACGTCAGCGCCAAGCACCAGGTGAGGTTGCAGTTGCGCGGGAGATCGGTAACTGGAAACGCGCAGCTTTTCAGCGACGATACGGCAGCGATCGCCCGCTGCTTGCAACGGCAGTATAAGAAACTCACCGCCGAGCGCGCCGCTGACATGGCCAGGACCCGTGTCGTCATCGAAATCACACTGGACGGGGCATGAGCGATGCGCGGGAAGAGCGCGGCGCTTCGACCGAACCTAGCAACCAAAGCCCTGTGGCTGCGCTGGACGCTCTTGTGCGCCGCCGGGGAAATCATCGGCATCGGCGTGGCGGCCGGCGTGGGAGCGGGGCTCTTCTCCGGGCTTTCGGTGAGCAGCGTGACAGGAGCAGTCCTTCTTCAGCTCCGCCCGAAATCTTGACGCGCGGGACTTCCCGCCTCTGGCAGGCTGGTGGGCTCTCCTTGCCGAAACCCTCTGTATCTCCTATAGTTCTCCCACCTGCCGACTTCCATCGCGACCCAGTTGAGCCGTCTCGCCCAAGGAGCACGTTATGTCCAGCGAACAGCCTTTCGTCCTCTATGAAAAGAGCGGCCAGATCCTCCGCCTGACACTCAACCGTCCCGAGAAGCTCAACGCCTTCACGGCCAAGGATATCCCAGCCTTCGCGGAGGCCTTCGAAAAGGCGGAGAGCGACGACGATATCAAGATCATCATCATCCGCGGCGCGGGCAAGGCCTTCTCCGCAGGATACGATATGCAGCGCCTGGGCAACGTCTATCACGATAGAGAGAAGGAAGGCGTGGAGGCATTCGCGCCCCAGTGGGCAGGCGATAAGCACCCGCCCCAGCGCGTCCGCTTCTACCACGACCACATGGCCTTCCGGAAGAACCTGGCAAAGTTCTACACCCACAAGATCACCATCGCGCAGGTCCACGGCCATGTCGTCGGCGGCGCGATTGACTGGATCATGCTGTGCGATTTCATCATCGCGGCTGAGGGAACCAAGCTCTATTACACCCCGGCGCGCATGCACGGTCCAGGGGCCACCACGGCCATCATGGAGATCCTGCGGATGGGCCCCGCCTTGGCGCACGAGATGCTATGGCTGGGCCGGAAGATAGACGTCTCCGAGATCGGGCCGCGGGGCATCAACAGCATCGTGCCCCTGGAGAAGCTGGAGGCGGAAGTGGAACGCTGGGCCCAGGCCCTGGCCCTCTGCCACAAGGACTACGTCTACATGGGCAAGGAGACGATGCACCGCATCTACGAGATCCTGGGCGTTGTGGAGGGCTTCCGCCTGGCCGCCTTCGAGCATCCGGTGAGCGTGCAGGCGCGCCTGGAGCCGGAGGAGTGGAACCTGTTCAAGGAGCGGAAAGAGGGCGGGACGAAGGGCGCGACAAAGTCCCGCGACGAACGCTATAAGGAGCTTGGCTTTTAAGCCTCGCAGCGGGCGCACAGCCATGGACTACAGCTTCACCGAACAACAGCAGATGCTCAAGAAGGCGGCGCGGGATTTCCTGACGGCGCGCTGCGACAAGCATTTTATAGACCGCATCACCAAGACAGAATCGGGCTTTGACAATGGGATGTGGAAGGAGATGGCCGACCTTGGGTGGCAGGGGCTCATCATCCCCGAGGCCCACGGCGGCACCGGCGGCGACTTCCTAGACCTCTGCGCCCTCCTGGAAGAAACGGGCGGCGCGCTCCTGCCCGCGCCGCTCTTCGCCACCGTCATCGGCGGCGCGCTCCCGCTCATGCTCGGCGGCAGCAAGGCCCAGCAGGAGCGCTTTCTCCCCCGCATCGCCGGCGGCGAGGCGATCTTCGCGCTCGCCCTGCTTGAAGGCGATGCGACCTATGCACAGGAGGCGATCAAGCTGGAGGCGAAGGCGGCGAAGGACGGCTATGTCCTCAACGGCGCAAAGCTCTTTGTCCCATACGCCGGCTCCGCCGACTATCTCACCTGCGCCGCCCGCACGGGGACGGGCGTCTCCCTCTTCATCGTGGATGCGCGCGCCCAGGGAGTCAGCCACACGCCGCTCGTCACGATGGGGGGCGAAAAGAAGTACGAAGTGACGTTCACGAACGTGGCCGTGGCGCGCGATAGGCTCCTGGGCGAACGCGATAGGGGCTGGCCTCTCATCGAAAAGATCCTGGAGCGGGCCACGGCAGCCAAATGCGCCGAGATGCTCGGCGGCATGCAGCACGTCCTGGATTTCACCATCGAATATGTGAAGCAGCGCGTGCAGTTCGGACGGCCCATCGGCAGCTTCCAAGCCGTCCAGCACCACTGCGCGAATATCGTCATGGGCATCGAGCTGGCCCGCGGCATCACCTGGGAGGCCGCCTGGCGCATCAGCGCGGGCAAGCCCGCCGCGATGGAGGCCGCCATGGCGAAGCAGCTGGCGAACGAGGCCTATCTCCGCACAACCGTTGTGGCCCACCAGGTCCACGGCGGCATCGGCCTTATCCGCGAGCATCCGCTTTACCTCTACTATCGCGAGGCGCGCACCGCGGCATACGCCTACGGCGATACGGCGCACAGCGCCGATCGCGTGGCGGCCGCCGTGGCCGCCGGCGCGCCCATCTGGTAGGCAAACCTATGCTGGACTTCAACTTCACCAAGGAAGAAGAGTTGTTCCGCGCCGAGGCGCGCAGCTTCTTCACCGCCGAAGTCGGCGGCGCGCCGCCGCTGGACCCGGAGGACGAAGCCTTCGTCCCCAAGATGCGCGCCATCCTGCGCAAGCTCGGCGAGCGCGGCTGGCTCACGCTGACCTGGCCCAAGGAATACGGCGGCATGGACGCCAGCCCCATGTACCGCTTCATCCTCCTGGACGAGATGGCCCTCTCCGGCCTCACCTCCTCCGGGGGCTTCAACACCGGCGGGCGCATCGTGGGGCCGACGCTGATGCAGCACGGGACGGAGGAGCAGAAGCGGTTCTTCCTGCCCAAGATCGCGAAGTACGAGATAGACTTCGCCCTGGGCTACACGGAGCCGGAGGCCGGGTCGGACCTCGCCTCCCTCAAGATGCAGGCGGTGGAGGACGGCGACGACTTCATCATCACCGGGCAGAAGATGTACAACACCACCTGCCACTGGGCGGAGTACCACTGGCTGGCCGTGCGCACGGACCCCAAGGCCCCCAAGCACAAGGGCATCTCCCTCTTTATGGTGGACATGAGGTCTCCCGGCATCAAGCTGACGCCGATGTACGCGGTAAGCGGCGCGCGCACCAACGCCGTCTTCTATGACGGCGTCCGCGTTCCCAAGAATCGCTTGGTGGGCGAAAAGAACAAGGGCTTCTACTACGCCAGCACGGCGCTGGCCTACGAGCGCATCTTCAATGTGGGCATGCACGCGCGGATGCTCACCAGCATCATTGACTACGCAAAAAGCCACACGCGCAACGGCCGGCTACTCTGGGACGAACTGCCCCTCCGGCGGGAGGCGGCGCGGCACGCCGCCAAACTGCGCGCCCTACGCGTCCTCTGCTATAAGGTGGGGTGGCAGATGTCCAACAAGATCATGCCGAGCTATGAGGCCTCATCGCTCAAGGTCCTCATCTCCGAATTCGAAAAGGAACTCGTCCATACGAGCATGGAGATGTTGGGGCACTACGGCGAGCTGGAGGCCGGCTCCAAGCACGTCCCCGGCGAAGGGGCCTTCGCCCAGGCCTACCATGCGGCGCCCCTGTCCACCATCACCGGCGGCGCCTCCGAGATCCAGCGCAACGTCATCGCCACCCGCGGCCTGGGCCTGCCGCGCGGCGAGTAACCGCCGCCGCAGTCATGAGAGAGGAGGCCCCATGGCAAAGATACTCGAAGGTGTGCGCGTCCTGGACTTCTCCCGGGTCGCCGCCGCGCCGCTCTGCACGCTCCTCCTAGCCGATTTCGGGGCGGAGGTCATCAAGGTGGAGGCGCCCGGAGTCGGCGACGATTCACGGACGCTGCCGCCGCTGCTGGGCAAGTGGCCCTACCACTTCACCCAGTGGAACCGGGGCAAAAAGAGCGTCACCCTCGACCTCCGGAAGCCCGAGGCACGCAAGATCGCCCTGGATATCGCCAAGAAGTCGGACGTCATCGTTGAGAACTTCAAGCCGGGGATGATGAAGGCCTGGGGCCTGAGCTATGACGATGTGAAGGCCGTCAACCCGCGCGCCGTCTACGCCTCCCTCTCCGGCTTCGGCCAGACGGGGCCCTACAGCCCCATGATGGCCTACGACTTCGCCGTTGTGGCGATGGGCGGACTGACCGGCATGAACGGCGAGCCCGATAAGCCGCCAATGCCTCTCCCCTTCTCCGTCGCCGATTTCCACAGCCCGCTCTATCTCACCATCGCCATCCTGGCCGCTATCATGCAGCAGCGCCAGACAGGCCAGGGCCAGTGGATAGACATTTCGATGCACGATACGGTCTGGTATCTCGTCGGCTCCTTCGCCATCCCCAAGTACTTCGCGGAAAATGTCGTCATCGAGCGCACGGGCGGCGAGAACGAGATGGCCGGGCGAGGCGTCTTCAAGGCGAAGGACGACTACATCTACATCGGGTGCGTCTCCAACCGCCAGTGGCAGACGATGCTCAAGCTCGTCGGCGGCGACGAGCTGGCGAACGACCCGGACTGGGCGGGACGCAAGGGCCGCCGGAAGCACCGCCAGGACGCCGATGCGCTGATTGACGTCTGGCTGAGCGATAAGACGGCAGAGGAGGCGATGCAGATCCTCCTCAAGAACCGCGTCGCCTCCGGGATCGTGAAGTCCGTGGACCAGCTGCTGCACGATACGCACATCGCGGCCCGCGGCATGATCAAAGAAGTGGACCAGCCTGGAGTGGGGAAGCTGAAGGTCATCGGCTCGCCCTTCCAGCACATGTCCGGCATGCAGTATGACTTCAACAAACCCGCGCCCGAGCTGGGCCAGCACAATAGGGACGTCTACGCCTCCATCCTCGGCTTTGACGATGCCAAGCTCGCCCAGCTCCGCGAGCAGGGCGTCATCTAGGAGCATCCCGTGCCCGGCAGATACGGCTTCCTTTCGCACCTCACCGCGCTCGACCTCACAGATGAAAAGGGCTCCATGGCCGGGCGCATCCTGGCCGATCTGGGCGCGCGCGTCATCAAGGTGGAGCCGCCCGGCGGCGATCCCGGGCGCAGCTCCGGGCCGCGCGTGGCCAAGGTCAAGAGCAAGGCCCATAGCATGGTGTGGCTTTCCTACAACCACAACAAGGAGAGCATCACCCTGGATCTCGCGCGGCCCGAGGGAACGGCCCTCTTCAAGCAGCTCGCGGCAAAGGCCGATGTCGTCATCGAATCGTTTGCGCCGGGGCACATGGACAGCCTCGGCCTCGGCTTCGAAGCGCTGCGCGCCGTCAATCCCGGCATCGTCCTCACCTCCATCACCGCGTTCGGGCAGAGCGGCCCGTACAAGGACTACCGCGCGTCCGACCTGACGCTCATGGCCCTGGGCGGCATCATGAACCTCATCGGCGACCCGGACCGCCCGCCGGTGCGCGTCTCCATAGAGCAGGCCGTAGCCCACGGGTGCAGCTACGCGGCGGTCGGCACGCTGATGGCCCACGCGGCGCGCATGCAGACCGGCGAAGGCTCTCACGTTGATTGCTCCATCCTGGACTCCCTCATCCTGCCCATCGGCAGTGCCCTCCCGGCCTGGGAGGTGGACCGCGCCGAGTTCAAGCGCGAGGGCAGCCGAATGGTGACGACGGTCTCCCGGCGCTCCATCTATCCGTGCAAGGACGGCCACCTAGCCTTTCTTATCAGCTTCGGCAAGAACGCGGTGCCGTTCATGACGCCCTTGGTCCAGTGGATGAAGGAAGTGGGCATGGCCGGCGGCCTGGAGCATGTAGATATCCAAAATACAAAAATCGAGCAGGTTGCAAAAGAACAGCTTTCCCGATATGAAGACGACCTTCTCCGCTTCTTCATGACGAAGACGAAGGCCCAGATCCGTGAAGAGGCCGTGAAGCGCCGCCTGCTGGCCGATGCCATCAGCACCGTGGCCGATATCTGCGCCGACCCGCAGCTGCAGGCGCGCAGCTTCTTCACCAACGTGCGCCACCCGGACCTGGGCCGCGACGTGCTGCACCCGGGCACCTTCATCCTCTGCCCGGAGGAGCGTCCCCTTCCCACACGGCCTGCGCCCAGGCCGGGAGAACACAACGCCGCCGTCTATGGCGGCATCCTCAACCTCGCGCCGCGCCGAGTGGCGAAGCTGAAAGCGCAGGGCGCGATATGAGCGCAGCGCCACTGCACGGCATCCGCGTGGTGGAGTTCTCCACGCTCATCGCAGGCCCGCTCACGGGAACAACCCTCGGCGATTACGGCGCGGAGGTCATCAAAATCGAAGGCGTCAAACGCGCCGACCAGCTGCGCTTCCATCCGCCCAAGCGCGGCAATGTGAAGGGCGGTAATAGCGCGCGCTTCGCCCAATACAACCACTCGAAGCTCTCCCTGACGCTCGATATGAACGAGCCCGGCTCCATCGAGGCGGCGACCGCGCTCATCGCGCAATCGGACGTTATCGTCGAGAATTACTCGCCGCGCGTCCTCAAGGGCTGGGGCCTCACCTACGAGCGCCTGCGCGCCGTCAGGCCGGACCTGGTGATGATCAGCATGAGCGCCCTGGGGCAGACGGGCCCGCATGCGCACCACATCGGCCTTGGCGCGGGACTCGCCGCCAGGGGCGGCTTTGTCCACGTCTCCGGCTGGCCGGACCGCGAGCCGTGTCTGCCCGTCGGCGCCTATACCGATTACATCGGCCCGCCGCTGGCCGTCGCTGCCGTCCTGGCCGCGCTCGAGCGGCGACGGCGCACCGGGCAGGGCGCGTACATTGACCTCTCGCAGCTTGAGGCGCCGCTCCTCTTCGTCGAGCCGGCGATCCTGGATTACCAGGTGAGCGGCAGGATCGCAACGCGCGAGGGGAACCGCTCGGACGCCGCTTCGCCCCACGGTGCCTTCCGCTGCAAAGGCGATGACGCCTGGTGCGCCATCGCCGTGCATTCGGATGCCGATTGGGCGAAGCTCTGCGCCGCCATAGGGCGCGGGGAGATGGCGCGCGATGCGCGCTTCGCGACGCTGCAGGCGCGCCGGGCAAATGAGGCGGAGGCGACGGCGCTCATCGAAGGGTGGACGGGCGCGCGCGCGCCCGATGAGTCCATGCGCGAGCTGCAAGCGGCGGGCGTGGAGGCCGGGGCCGTGCACAAGCCAGGGGACCTGCACAGCGACCCGCAGTTGGCCCACCGCACCTATCTCGCCTCGCGGAAGCATCCGGACGGCGAATCGTTCACCTACCACGCGCCGCCCTTCCACATCTCCACCGCCCCGGCGGACATCCGCCGCTTCCCATACCTGGGGGAGCACAATGGCTACGTGCTCAAGGATCTCCTGGGGCGCGCCTAGCCCTGAGGCGATGGCCGCCGCTTAGCCCTGCCCTCCAGAAGCCACCACCGCCGCTTCTTCGGCCTTGCGAACCGCACCCCGAACTTCGTGAAGGCCGTCTGGCGGATCCGCACCGCCGCCTCTTTTGGATCGTCGGTGACGATCAGTCGGTCAATATCCTCCGCATTGATGGTCCCGTAGCCAACCATGCGGTCGCGCATGAAGTTCAGGATGGGCGTCCAGAAGTCCTTGCCCAACAGCACCAGAGGAAAGTCCCTGATCTTGCCCGTCTGGATCAGCGTCGCCGTCTCAAAGACCTCGTCCATCGTGCCGAAGCCGCCGGGCAGCACGACAAAGCCGTAGGAATACTTGACGAGCATCACCTTGCGCACAAAGAAATAGTGAAACTCCACCCACGTGTCTATGTAGGGGTTGCGCGCCTGCTCCATCGGCAGCTTGATGCCGCAGCCCACGCTGTGGCCGCCAGCCTCCCTCGCGCCTCGGTTCGCCGCCTCCATGATGCCGGGGCCGCCGCCGGTGACCACCGTGAAGCCCGCCTTCGCCAGCTCAAAGCCAGCGGCGCGACCAAGCGCATAATTCGGATTGGCTTCAGAAAATCGCGCCGAGCCGAAGACCGTGACGCACGGCCCCACAAAGTGCAGGGTGCGGAAGCCGCGGATCATCTCGAAGAAGACTCACGTAGCCTGAACCAGCCCGTTCCTCCAGGTGTGCGGCCCCTCGAGGAAGCGGCGCTCGGAGACATCAAAGAGGATCCCTCCTGCCTGGCTCACGTCGTTTTCGTTCACGGGCTGATTCTGTGAATCGCTCACGTTAGGACACCTTTACGCAAAGATGGGCAAACAACATCGCACCTTCTATTGTCACACGGCATGGGGCGAGAAGCGATGCTCCGGAGGGTATGACTGACCATGAACCCAACGATCACCCGGTCGCCGGATGGCGCGGCATCACCGGCGCATCTGCGCCGGCCTGCCGACTCTCGTGGAGCGCGCGCCTGATTTCGTCCGCGGCGTCTTGGCCGTCCGCTTGGCATCCACGATGACGACGGTGAAGACGGCGGGACGTTTGCCCTTGTTGTGCCAGTAGTGCGTCGTCCCGCGCTGGATGAGGACGTCTCCCGACCGCAGGGCCACCTCTCTCTTCGTCCCCTCAAGCCCGACGTACAATTCGCCCGAGACCATGACGATGAGGTCCACGGTGTCCGTCTCGTGCAGCCCCGCCCGCGGCGGCCTCTCAAATGCGGAAGCCCGCCGCGATCGCGGCGGAAAGACCACGTAGCGAAAGTTGAGCCCGTTCGCGAACCACAAGAGGCCGGGGGTCACCGCGCCGCTTTCATCCATCGGCACCGGCACCCGCGAGATCTGCCACAGCGGGTCCGTCTTCACGCCCTGCGCGGGCGCGGCCAGGTCAAGGGCGCGCTCCGCCGCCCAGATGGACTCGCCCTTGGCGTTGTGCCCCGTGATGTAGAGTCGTGGGTCGTGCTTCATGATGGCTCTCGGCGGGCCGGTCACGCGAACTTGGGGATGACCTTCTCTGTGATGAGGCGCATGGAGTTCAGCACGCGCTCGGTCGGGATCCGGCCCCAGTAGTTCGTCTCGAACATGATCTCCGTCGCGCCCATGGTCTCTCTCAGCCGGTGGATGCGCTCGATCGCCTCTTCAGCCGTCCCGAAGAGGTTCATCCGCTCCGCCGATTGCGCGCTCGGCGTGCCCGGGGCCGCCTGCGGCAGCATCTTGTTCAGCGCGCGCTCCCAGGCCAGCTTCATCGTCTCCTCCACATCTTGCAGCGCGCGCTCCTTCGTCTCCGCCACGTGCGTGGGGATGCGCACCGTGATCTGCGGCTCGCCCGGGTGGCCGGCCGCCTTCCACGACTCCCTGTATCGCTTCACATCCTCGATCATCGCCGATTCCCCGCGCGGATTGTGCGACGTTCCGGCCCCGATGAGTAGTTGATAGCCTTTCTCGCCGATTTTGGGAAAGCTCTTCTGGTTGTCCGCCGCTACGGAGATGGGGATGCGCCTGCTGTACGGCTTCGGCGCGACGCCCGGGTTCGGCGGATGGCGGTAGAACTCGCCTTCGTAGCCCGGGAAGGGCCCATCCTTCCAGGCAAGCTGCATCACTTCCAGGAATTCGTAGAAGTTGCGCTGGCGCTGCGGGTCGCCCGCCGTGTAGCCGCCCGCCCCGTAGATGAACCGCCCGCGGCTCACCTGGTCTATCGTCGCCACGGCCTCCGCCGTCTCCAGCGGGTCGGAGGGCCAGAGCGCCGCATAGCGCGATACTCGCGGGTCCTCATTCTTCCCCGTGTTCAGCCCCAGCGTGTGGATCGCCAGCCCGATCTTGATCCGCTTGATCCGCGCCACTGCCGCCGTCGCCATCACAAAGGGAGAGGCGCTGAGGATCAGCGATCCGGAGAAGCGCTGCTGCGGTAGCCAGACGGTGTCCCAGCCCATGGCCTCCGCCGTCTCGATCTCCTGGAATCCCCACGCGAAGGATTCAGCCTCCGATTGCCCAGGCAGCGGGTTGAACCAGGTGAACAATCCGAATTGCATCACAGGCTCCTGACGAAGCTGTCGCCACAATCATAGATTCCGCCTGAGAAAAAACAAGGCCCCGATGTATCGGGCCTTCGAGCGTGCATCCTCCGGCGCTCGGCCATCATTGAACCCATAGCGGGATGTATGGTAAACCGGCGCATGATTGGGCAATGGGTCTTCAGACTTTGATATGCCGAACGCCGGCGCCCTTCCTTGAAGGTAAGAGACCTGCGCAGATCTATCACAAACCGAGTTGGACAAATGAGATTCACCGAAACATCATTGCTCAGCGCGGCCTTGGCCTCCGACCTGTAGCCTCCGGGAGATACCTATGCACTTCTCTTTCTCCGAAACTGAAGAGCGCTTCCAACACGATATGCGGAGTTTCCTGCAGGCATCGCTGCCGCCGGATTGGGACGGCCCGGTTCTCAGCAGCGAAGAACGAAACATGGAGGTCATCCTCGTTTTACGCAAGAAATTGGCGAAGAAGGGCTGGCTGACGATAGGTTGGGCTAAGGAATACGGCGGGCTCGGCGAATCGCCGATCATGCAGACGATCTACCTCGAAGAACTGGCCTACCATCGAGCCTCAGTCCGGGACATCGGCGTCGAGCTCTTGGGGCCGACATTGGCCCTTCATGGCACCGAGGAGCAGAAGCGTACCTTTCTGCCCCCGCTTTCCAGAGGGGAGATGGTATGGTGCCAGGGCTACTCCGAGCCGGGAACCGGCTCGGACCTCGCCTCCCTCACAACCCGGGCGGTGGAGGATGGAGATGACTTCATCGTCACCGGGCGAAAGGTCTGGATAAGCAACGCGCACCTATCGAACTGGATGTTCCTCTTGGCGCGTACAGGAGAGGCAAACTCTCGCCACAATGGGCTGAGCTTTCTGCTCCTTGATATGAAGTCGCCGGGAGTGACGGTGCGGCCTATCCATGACATGATCGGCGGCCATCATTTCAATGAGGTTACTCTCGATGACGTCCGGATCCCGAAGCGCTGGCTTGTCGGCGAGAAGAATCGCGGTTGGGCTGTATCGGTGACGCTGCTGACATTCGAACGGCAACGGATCGACTACTCCGCCAGGGGGCGCAGGACACTCGAGGAGCTTGTCGCATATGTCAGGGATATTTCCGCGCTCAGCCGTGAGAGCGCGTCGGCAAGGCTTATTCGCCAGAGCCTCGCCGATCTTGTTATTCGAGTGAACATGAATCGGCTGATGGCCTACCGGGTGGCCCAGGCCTTTGCCAAGGGAGAACTCCCCACCACCCAAGCCTCAATCACCAAGGTATCTGGGGCAGAGCTGCTCCAGGCCATGGCTCGGGTAGGCATGCAGCTGCTCGGCCTGTACGGTCAAGTTGAGACCGAATCAAAGCATGCGAAGCTGGCAGGGAGACTGCTGCGGATGTATGCCCTATCGCTAAGCACATCCATCGCCGGCGGCACGAACGAGATCCAACGAAATCTAATCGCGACGCGAGGTCTGGGATTGCCGCGGTAGGTCCCTTGCCAACGACACGAAGGTTGTATGAGGGAGACCGAATCCTGAAGCGCGCGCTATGCGCTCAGCCCTACCACTGCACAAACATCGGCATGACCACGTGCTTGTAATTCGCGTCCTTGGCGCCGCTGAGGTGGAAGAGCCCCGGGCTTGAGGCGTTCGTCACGTCCAGCAGCAGCTCCCCTTTGCCGATGACGTTGAGCACGTCCGTCAGGTACTTCGCGTTGAAGGCGATCTTCGCCTCCGGCCCCCCGATGTGCGCCTCGATTTCGCCCACGTTGTCGCCTACCTCTTCCGCCCTGGCGGAGACCGCCACTTTGCCCTCGCCGTCCGCCCCGTCCTTCGGCGTCATGTGCAGCCGCACGATGCCGCTGGCGTCCCGCGCGAAGATCGAAGCCGCCTTCGTCGCGCGCAGGAACTCCTCCAGGTCAACCGTGACCCGGGTGCTGTGCTTCTGCGGGATCAACTGCGAATAGTTGGGGAAGGCCCCTTGGATGAGCTGCGAGACGAGCCGCACATTCTCCATGGAGAAGAGGATCTGGCTCTTCGCCGCGTTCACCGTGACCGTCACGGGGTCCTTCGCCTCGGCGATGAGCTTCCCTACTTCGTTCAACGCGCGCGCCGGGACGATGACGGACAGCTTCTCCTTCACCGGCGTGCTCACCTTCGTCTTGTCCACGGAGAGGCGGAAGCCGTCGGCGGCGGCCAGCGTCAGCATGTCGCCCTCCACCTCCAGGTTGACGCCCGTCAGCACAGGCCGCGAATCCTCCGTCGCCGCCGCGAAGACGACCCTGCCGATGGCGGTGCGCAGATGCTCCGCCTCGATCTTCATCGTCACGCCCTGGTCAATCGTCGGGATCGGCGGGAAGTCCTCGGCGTCCATGCCGCTGAACCGCGCCTCGAACTTGGCGCATTTCAGCTGGAGGCTCTTGGACTTGCCGGAAAGGTCCATCTCCACCTTATCGTTCGGGAGCGAATTGACGAAGTCCGTGAGCAAGCGCGCGGGAACGGTGATGGCCCCTTCCTTCTCGATCTTCGCGCCGACCCAGTGGACAATGGCGATCTCAAGGTTCGTGGCGGCGAGCTTCAGCCTGCCATTCTCCGTCGCCAGGTAGACGTTATTCGTGATCGGCAACGTTGTGCGCGTTGCCACCGCGCGGCCCACAATGGCCAGCCCACGACTCAGGTTCTCTTGCAGACAAGAGAGCTTCATGCGCCACCCCCGAAAGAGTGGCGGTAGTATACAACATGTAGGAAAACCGCCACAAGGGAAAGCTGTCTATTGTGGATAGGCCTGGACCTATGCCGCCAGCGCTTTCTCCGCCGCCCTTACTGTCTTTTGGATATCGCTCTCGCTATGGGCCAGCGAGACGAACCACGCCTCGAACTGCGAAGGCGGCAGGTAGATGCAGGACTCCAGCATCCTGTGGAAAAAGGCCCCGAACTGCTGGCGGTCCGCCTTTTCCACCGCCGCCCACGAATCGGCGGGGCCCTTGGCGAAGAAGAGCGTCAACAGCGAGCCCATGCGCGTGATGGCGACCTCCCGCCCGTTCTTCCGCGCCGCCTCCCCCAATCCCACCTCCAACGCATTGGACGCCTTCTCCAGCCGCTTGTAGACACCCGCCGCCGAAAGCGCCTTCAGCGTCTCTATGCCCGCCGTCATCGCCAACGGGTTGCCGGAAAGCGTTCCCGCCTGATAGGCCGGGCCGAGCGGCGCGATCTTCTCCATGATCTCTCTGCGACCGCCGTACGCGCCTACAGGCATGCCACCGCCGATGATCTTCCCCAGGCACGTCAGGTCGGCCTTGATGCCGTAGAGCTGCTGTGCGCCGCCGAAGGCGACGCGAAAGCCGCTGATCACCTCATCAAAGATGAGCAGCACGCCGTGGGCATCCGCCATCTCCCGCAACGCCTTGAGGAACCCCGGCTTCGGCGGCACAACGCCGATGTTCGCCGCGATCGGCTCGATGATGATCGCCGCCACTTTGCCCTTGTTCGCCTGCAGCAGCGCCTCCACGGAAGAAGCGTCGTTATACTTCGCCACCAGCGTCAGCGCCGCGTAGGCCGCGGGCACCCCCGCGCTGTCCGGCACGCCGAAGGTCGCGCCGCCGGAGCCTGCCTTCACCAGTAGGCCGTCGGAGTGGCCGTGGTAACAGCCGTCGAACTTGACAATCGTGTCGCGGCCCGTGTAGGCCCGCGCCGCCCGGATGGCGCTCATGCACGCCTCCGTGCCGGAGCTGACGAACCGCAGCATCTCTATCGAGGGGAAGGCTTTCACCACCAGCTTTGCCAGCGTCGTCTCCAGCTCCGTCGGCGCGCCATAGCTCGTCCCCAGCCTCGCCGCCTTCTGCAGCGCCGCCACAACTTTCGGATGGGCGTGGCCCAAGATCAGCGGCCCCCAGGAGCCGACGTAGTCAACGTAGCGCTTGCCGTCGGCATCGAAAAGGTACGCCCCCCTGCCGCGCGCGATGAATCGCGGCGCGCCGCCCACCGCGCGGAAGGCGCGAACCGGGCTGTCAACGCCGCCGGGCAGATACCGCTGTGCCTCTTGAAAGAGCCTTTCGGAGCGGCTAGGCATCGAGGTCCCGCAGCATGGCCTCAGCAGAGGCGAACTTCTTCACCCGGCCGGCCTTGATATCCGCCTCTGCCTCCGCTTCGGCCTCTTGCCACGACGCCGACCAGAACCATGCCTGCTCGTGCTTATAGAACGAATGGAATTCCTCCATAGCGATAAGACGGAAAATCCTCTCAAAATGTTTCATCCACGGCTGGCAATTTTACTCGCTCAGCCACTTCGCCGCATCCTTGGCGTGGTAGGTGATGATGATGTCCGCCCCCGCGCGCTTGATGCCCGTTAGCGCCTCCATCACGGAGCGCCGCTCGTCCAGCCAGCCGTTGCGCGCCGCCGCCTTCAGCATCGAATACTCGCCGCTCACATTGTATGCCGCTATGGGCAGGTCGAACCGCTGCCGTGCCCGCGCGATGATATCCAGATAGGCCAGTGCCGGCTTCACCATGATGATGTCCGCCCCTTCGCCAATATCCATCTCCATCTCGCGCAGCGCCTCCCGCGCGTTCGCCGGGTCCATCTGGTACCCGCGCCGGTCGCCGAACTGCGGCGCCGAGCCTGCCGCTTCGCGGAATGGCCCGAAGAACGCGGAAGCGTACTTCGCCGCGTAGGACATGATGGGCGTTGTGCTGAAGCCGTCGGCGTCCAGGAGTCTTCGGATCGCCGCCACGCGCCCGTCCATCATGTCTGACGGCGCGACGACGTCCGCCCCCGCCTTGGCGTGTGAAAGCGCCGCCTGCGCGATGAGCTCCAGGCTCTTGTCATTCTCCACATGCCCGTCCACTACGATGCCACAGTGCCCGTGGTCGGTATATTCGCACAGGCAGACGTCCGTAACGACGACTATCTCTGGAACGGCCTGCTTGATCGCCCGCACCGCCTGCTGCACGATGCCGCTCTCCACATAGGCCTCGCTCCCAACGCCGTCTTTCGATGCTGGGATGCCGAAGAGCAGCACCGCCGGGATGCCCAGGCGCTTCACCTCCTGAGCCTCGCGAACCGCCTCGTCCGGCGAAAGGTGGTAGCAGCCCGGCATCGCCGAGATCTCCTTGCGCACGCCCTTCCCGTGTGTCACGAACATCGGATAGATGAAGTCCTGGGGCGAAAGCGAAGTCTCGCGCACCAGCTGCCGCACCGGCTCGCTCCGCCGCAACCGCCGCATCCGCAAGACGGGAAATATCGCCGCCATCCCTATCCTCCCTTTCTCGCCGCCCACGCCTCCAGCGCCGCCACCAACCCGGTCGTCGTATTGTCGCCCGCCATCACATCCACCCGCAGGCCGTTCTCCTCCGCCGTCTTGGCCGTCACGGGGCCGATGCATGCCACCGTGACCCCGTTGATAAGCGGCCTCGCCTTATCGCCCAGGAGTGTCATCAGGCTCATCACCGTGGACGAGCTTGTGAACGTCACGATGTCCACTTCGCCTCCGGTCATCGCCCGCACGGCCTTCGTCCGCGATTCCTCCGGCATGGCCGTATGGTAGGCGGGCACATCGGTCACCGTCGCTCCCATCGCCTGCATCTGCTTCACGATCGCGTCCGGCGCGATGTCCGAGCGCGGCGTCAGGACGCGCTTGCCCTTCAGCCTCGCCTCGCCCATCTCCTTCACCAGCACTTCCGATGTGTGCTTGGACGGCACGAAATCCGGCTCACGACAGTGCCCTCTCAGCGTGTTCGCCGTCGCGCGCCCAACCGTCGCCACCTTGTTGCCCGCCAGGGCGGCGGCATCCTTCCCGGCGTGCGCAAGCCGCTTGAAGAAATAGTCAACGCCGTTGGAGCTGGTGAAGACCACCCAATCGTGATTGCCAAGGCGCGCGATGGCCTCATCCATAGGCCGCCAGTCCGGTGGCGGCCCCACGATGATCGCCGGGATCACCACCGGCGCCGCACCCGCCTCCGCCAGGAGATTGGCAAAGGCCGAAGATTGGTCTGGGGAGCGCGTCACCATCACACGCTTCCCGCTTAGAGGCTTCGCCGCTCGTTCTCTGCTCATGCCTTCTCTTTCTCTCCCGCGAGCACGTCGGCCGCGCCCATCGCCAGGAGGCGGTTCGCCAGGCGTGTGCCCAGGCGCTCGGGGTGATTGTCTGTGCCGCTCGCCGTCGCCCTCAGCACCCGCCGCCCCGCCGTATCGGAGACCATCGCGCGCAGATAGAGCTTCGCGCCCTTGCGCTCGGCGTATGCCGCGATGGGCGTCTTGCAGCCGCCGCCCAAGGCGCGCAGCACCGCCACCTCCGCCGTCACGGCCGCCGTGGCCGCCCGGTCCCGCGCCGCAGCCGCGATCTTCGCCGTCGCCCCATCGCCGGCGCGAACCTCCAGGGCCAGCGCGCCCTGCCCTGGCTCCGGGATACAGATACTCGGAGCGATATATTCCCTGATGTGCCTATGCATGCCTAGCCGGTGAACGCCTGCCGCCGCCAGCACCACGCCGTCGAACCCCGGCCCGCCCGCCTTCGCGATCCGCGTGCCCACGTTTCCCCGGATGGGCAGCACCGCTAGGTCGGGCCGCCAGGCCCGCATCTGCGCCGCCCGGCGCGGACTGCTCGTGCCCAGCCTCGCCCCCTTCGGCAACGCCTGCAGCGAGGCATAGCTCGGCGAGACCAGCACGTCCCGCGGGTCCTCCCGCTTCGTGATCGCCGCGATGGCAAAGCCTGGGGCAAGTTGCGTCGGCAGGTCCTTGAAGCTGTGCACCGCCAGGTCTATCTCCCCGCGCTCCAGCGCCTGTTCAAGCTCCTTCGCAAAGAGCCCGCGCGGCAGGCTCTCAAGCGGCGCATCGGCCTTCACGTCGCCCTGGGTGCGTATCTCCTTGATGATGAACGAAACCTTAGGGAAGCGCTTGCGCAGCAGCGCGATGACGCCCTTCGTCTGCGTCAGCGCCAGCGGACTGCCCCGCGTGCCGATGGTGATGCGCTGACGTGGAGGCATGGCGCACCGGCGGCTAGTTCGCGCGCGGCTCGGTCTGCTCGAGGCGGAACAGCTGCTTCGCCGATTCGACCTGCTCTTTGTTCTGTCCGTCTTCGCGAAGGACGTTGATGGGATCGTCCAAGAGCTTTCGCGTCAGCGCCGCCGCCAGCGCTTCGATCTGTTCCCTATCTTCCTGCGCAAGATGGCCCAGCTTGCGCATCGCCTTCGCCACCTCTCGCGCCTTGATTGCTTCAGCTTTCTCACGGAGAGAAGTGATTACCGGCACCGCCTCCAGACCGTCAGCCCACGCCATGAAGCGCGCCGTCTCTTCGGCCACGATCGTCTCCACTTTGCTCACTTCCTGCTGTCGGCGCTCCCGGTTCGCAAGGGAGACCGCCTCCAGGTCGTCAATGTCGTACAGATAGACGTTCCGCACCTTCCGGCTCGCCGGGTCAATGTCCCGCGGCACCGCGATGTCAATAAGGCACAAGGCTCGCTCGCCCCGCTGCTCCATCGCCCGGTTCACCATCTCCGCCGGAATCACGAACTTGGCGGAGGCCGTCGCGCTGATCACGATGTCATAGTCTATGAGCGCGTCGCTCAGCGCCTCAAAGTCCACCACGCGCCCGCCCAGTTCGCCCGCCAGCGCCGCCGCCCGCTCCCTGGTGCGGTTCGCCACACCGATCTCTTTCGCTCCTGCGTCGCGCAGGCTCTTCGCCGTCAGCTTCCCCGCCTCGCCGGCGCTGATCACCAGCACGCGGCATCGGGACAGGCCGTCAAACACTTGCTTCGCCATCTGCACGGCGGCATGGCTCACCGATAGGGCATGCCGGCTGATCTCCGTCTCTACACGCGCCCTGCGCCCCGTGCGCATCGCGTGATGGAAGAGCCGGGAAAGCGTCAGGCTTACCGGGCCGGTCATGGAGGCCGTCACGAGCGCCTCCCGCACCTGCCCCAGGATCTCCGTCTCCCCCAGGATCATCGAGTCAATGCCCGAGGCGACGCTGAAGAGATGGCGCACCGCCTCGGCACCCTCCCAGGAATAGAGATAGGACGCAAGCTCCCGAGGCGGAACGTGGTGGAAGTCGGCCAGGAACCCAGCGATGCTCACCCTGCCGTCCGTATCATCGTCCGTCAGGCCGTAGACCTCCGTCCGATTGCACGTGGAAAGGATGACGCCGCTGGGAACAACGCGCCACAGCGCCTCATGGGCGGGCGCCAGCTCCTCGCGCACCATCGCCAGCCGCTCCCGCACTTCCACGGGCGCCGTGTGATGATTTACGCCGAGAGCGACGATCTTCACACTAGCCTCGCCTCTCGTACGCTTCGGAGATCGCCAGCAGCACCGCGTCCTCCAGGGAAGCGATGCCGCTCAGGATCTCGCCGATGTTCTGGCTCGTCGCAGGCTGCTTCGTCATCGCCTCGTGCAGCGAATTGCGGAAATAGACAAAGGCGGAGAGCGCATCCTTCAGCGAGACCTTCGCCGAAGAGAGCAGCCGCCCGTACTCCAGTCCGATGTAGCGCGCCTCTTCCGCCAGCTCCGTCTTCTTCCGCTTCTGGCTCACATAGTCCGTCGCCAGGTTCACCAATAAGCGGCCGAGTACCCGCATCCGGTTCTTGGTCTCTTCGTCAAAGTGGGCCGTCCAATCGTAGGTCTGCCCCTTGTTCCGGTGGAACCGCCTGCGGATCCGCTCCACCGTCGCTTCTTGGGAGACAGCGCCTCTGCCGGGACTTGCGCGCTGCCCCTCGGACACCAGCTGTTCGATATCCTCTTTGGAAAAGCGGCGATGGCCCCCCGGCGTCCTGAAGCTGCGTACCCGTCCGCCGTCCGCCCAGCCGCGGAGCGTCGTCTCATTGACGCCAAGGATGCTCTTAGCGTCACCTAGGGAAAGCCACTTCTCTTCTGCCAGACGGGGCATAAATCTATGGAAATCTAGTGAATTGTCTGCCTTTTCGAAGCCACGGTACAGGCTACCAGGAGGGATTGTGAAAGTCAACGCATACTACAACCCCTCCACTTCGGACATTTGATTCAGGAATCCAATCTGGTATGGTTGCTTGCTTTTGGCAGGCCACGGCTGTGCCTTTAAGCCGCTCCGGAAGGCTCTGCCTATGCTATAGTTGGCCCCAAGGGCGCATCATGGGCAAGTGGCTTCTCCTCTATCAGAATCCTGAAACAGCCGGAGACGGCAATGCCGACCGTCTGGACGATGTTCTGAAAGTCCGCGAATCTCCTCAACGCTCCCAGCTCTTCGCCAAGCTCCGCCGCGAGATCAATGACGAGCGCGTCATCGCCGCCATGGAGCGCCTCCCCAGGGAAATCTTCATGCCTATCGGCGTCCGCCACATGGCCTATGCCGATCAGGCCCTCCCCATTGGCAGCGGCCAGACGATCTCTCAACCCACCATCGTCGCTATGATGACCTCCGCCCTCAAGCTCACAGGCCGCGACCGCGTCCTCGAGCTCGGCACCGGGAGCGGTTACCAGGCCGCCGTCCTCGCCTCCTTGGCCAAGGAAGTCATCACCCTGGAGCGGCATCCCGCCCTCATCGAATCGGCCCGTAAAACCCTGGACGCCCTTGGCATCATGAACGTGCACATCCGCCAGGCCGGCAAGGGTCTCGGCCTCCTGGAAGAAGCCCCGTACGACGCCATCATCGTCACCGCCGCCGCGCCGCGCATCCCGGACTCCCTGGTGGCCCAGCTCAAGGTCGGCGGGCGCATGGTTATCCCCGTCGGCCCGCGCCACGGCCAGGACCTCCTCGTCGTCACCAGAACGGCCGATGGCGTCACCACGGAGACCCTCGGCCCCTGCGGCTTCGTCCCCCTCATTGATCCTGAAGCCTGGCCGGATGAATCGTAAGCGACTTGTAAGAAGTTCCCGGCACCTTTAGCATAGGCCGTTCCATCCAACCGTTCGAAAGCATATGAGAGGAGACCTTGCATGGCCGAACGGCAACGAGTCCCGCCCGGACAGGATGTCACTCAGAAGTTCCCCGTTCTTACCTACGGTGCCACGCCGCGTTTCGATCCCAAAAAGTGGAGCTTCCGCGTCGTGGGCCTCGTCGAAAACCCCATTGAGCTAACCTACGACCAGTTCATGAAGCTCCCCAGCGTCCACGTCACCGCCGATTTCCACTGCGTCACCCGCTGGTCCCGCCTGGATAACCTCTGGGAGGGCGTCAGCATGAAGGAGATCTTGAAGGCCGTGCGCCCCAAGCCTGACGCCAAGTTCGTCATGGCCTACTGCGATGGCGGCTACACCACCAATCTCCCCATCAGCGCCATCATGGAAGACAACGTCCTCCTGGCCTACAAGCACGATGGGAAGAACCTGGAGCCCGATCACGGCTGGCCCCTGCGCCTCATCGTCCCCAGCCGCTACGCCTGGAAGAGCGCCAAGTGGCTCCGCGGCCTAGAGTTCATGGCCGATGACCGCCCCGGCTTCTGGGAGGTCAACGGCTATCACAATGACGCCGACCCCTGGAAGGAAGAGCGCTTCTCCGATTAGCAGCGCCCTTTGAAAGGCAAAAAGAAGGCCCGCCGTACGGCGGGCCTTCTTTTTATTCCGTGCGATAGCGACGCGCTAGTTCAGCGCCGATACGCCACGATAACCGACATCCTTATGCAACGGCGATTTTGGGAGCGCCGACTGCCTTCGCGGCAGGCTTCTGCACGGGAAGCGCAGGCTTCGCATCCAAGTCCTGCACCAGTCCGCACTGCAGGCACTGGCGGAAATGGCCGTATGTATCCTTCTCTTGATACATATCGCCCCCGCACTTCTTGCAGCTCTTCAAGTACAACATCTCGTTCCTCCCGACTGGGCTTCTCTCACTCGGCTCCATCCCAGTAGTCTTTCTTTGGATGCCGATTCGCCTTCCGGGAGCTTCTCCTTGGAAGTGGTATGTTCTGAACTTTTTCAAAACTTGCTCAAAATCGTACATGAGCCTCCACAGCTTGTCAATACCTCTCGGCGGCCCGGGCTATTTCCCTGCCGGCTTGCCGCTCACCGAAATCTTAATCTGCTTCGGCTTCGCCCCTTCCGCCTTCGGGATCCTCAGCGTCAGGATGCCGTTCTCATACGTAGCCTTCGCCTGGTCTACCACTAGGGAATCGGGCAGCATCACCGTCGCCGCATAATCGACCGTCCACAGGTCGCGATAGAACCAACGGACGGCCTTCCTCTCCGCCTCCTCGTCTTCCTGCCGCTTCGCCCGGATCGTCAGCCGCCCGCGCTCGATCGTGATCTCGGCGTCGCTCGGCTTCACGCCCGGCAACTCCGCCCGCACCACAAGCTCCTCAGGCGTCTCATACATGTCCACGCCTGTGGAGCGCGCGCTGGCCGCCACACTCCTTGAGAACCTGAACGGGTCCTCAAACACCCGGTCCATCGCCTGTCGTATGGACTCCAACTCCATGAACGGATGCCGCATCTGCAAGATCATCGCTAGTCTCCTTCTGATATCCTTCGGGCCTGCGGCCGATGATTCGTTACGCAGTAGAAGAATTGATATCTCTCATGTCAATAGACATAGCACCATAAGGTGCATTCCCCCTATCCCGTTCCGTTGACATTCCCGTGACATGGTGCTATAAATGGGTGTGTCTCCAAACGACTCACACGGAGGCAAGGGCACGATGAGAAAAGCGCAAGGCCTCTACATCATCAGTGTTGCCGCCCAGTTGCTGGAGCTGCACCCGCAGACCCTCCGCAAGTATGAGCGCGCCGGATTTATCGAGCCGCCTCGCATGGGCACGCTTCGCCTTTACTCGGAGGAAGATATCGCCCGCCTGCGCCTTATCAAATACCTCGTGGAAGATTTGGAGTTGAACCTCGCAGGCGTCGAACTGGCTCTGGCTATCACCAACAAACTGCTGAACCTCCGTGCGCGCCTTGCCGCGGAGTCCGGCGAAGGCCAGGCCAAACAGCATGCCCTCAAGGGCATTGACGATGTCCTCTCCCTCCTCGGCGTCGAGGTCGTCGGCGAAAAAGAGGCCGAGCAGGAGAGGGCCGCGCCTCCCTCCTTCACCACCGCCGCTCGTCGCGGCCCGCCCACCACCGTCCACGTTCGCGTCAACGCATAGACGCGTCAATCCCAGGAACCCACTCCAGCAAGGAGCCCCGTCATGGCAAAGATCATCGGTATAGACCTCGGCACCACCAACTCCTGCGTCGCAGTCGTGGAGGGTGGCGAGCCGCGCGTCATCGAAAATGCGGAAGGCGGACGCACTACCCCTTCCGTCGTCGCCATCAACCCCAAAACCGGCGAGCGCTATGTCGGCCAGGTCGCCAAGCGCCAGGCCGTCACCAACCCGGAGAACACCATCTACTCCATCAAGCGCTTCATGGGGCGCAAGTTCGATGATCCCTCCGCCCAGCGCGATACCAAGAACGTGCCGTATAAGGTCGTCAAGGCCCCCAACGGCGATGCCCAGGTGATGCTCGGCGGAAAGACCAACTCACCCCCGGAAGTCTCCGCCATGATCCTCCGTAAGCTCAAGGAAGACGCCGAAGCCAAGCTCGGCGAAAAGATCGCCAAGGCCGTCATCACCGTCCCCGCCTATTTCAACGACGCCCAGCGCCAGGCCACCAAGGACGCCGGCACCATCGCGGGCCTCGATGTCCTCCGCATCATCAACGAGCCCACGGCCTCTGCCCTCGCCTACGGCCTCGATAAAAAGAAGGACGAGGTCATCGCCGTCTACGATCTCGGCGGCGGCACCTACGATATCTCCATCCTCCACATCGGCGATGGCGTCTTCGAAGTCAAGTCTACCAACGGCGATACCCAGCTCGGCGGTGACGATTTCGACCAGGTCATCATGGACTGGCTCGCCGGCGAATTTAAGAAAGAGCACGGCATAGACCTCACCAAGGACCGCCTCGCCGTCCAGCGCCTCAAGGAGGCCGCGGAGAAGGCCAAAATCGAGCTCTCCTCCGTCAACCAGACGGAGATCAACCTCCCCTTCATCACGGCGGACGCCAGCGGCCCCAAGCACCTCGTCACGCAGATGACCCGCGCCAAGCTCGAGCAGCTCGTCATGCCCCTGGTGGAGGGCACCTTCCCGCCCATGAAGCAGGCCCTCGCCGATGCCAAGATCACCCCAAAGGACGTCAACGAAGTCGTCCTCGTCGGCGGCATGACCCGCATGCCCCTCGTCATCCAGAAGGTCAAGGAGTTCTTCGGCAAGGACCCCCATCGCGGCGTCAACCCGGATGAGGTCGTCGCCGTCGGCGCCGCCATCCAGGCCGCCGTCCTCGCCGGTGAAGTGCGCGATATCCTCCTCCTGGATGTCACGCCGCTCACCCTCGGCGTGGAGACCCTCGGCGGCGTCACCACGTCACTCATCCCGCGCAACACCACCATCCCCACCTCCAAGTCGGAGACCTTCAGCACCGCCAGCGATAGCCAGCCTCGCGTGGAGATCCACGTCCTCCAGGGCGAGCGCCAGCTGGCCAAGGACAACAAGTCCATCGGCCGCTTTATCCTGGATGGCCTCCTCCCTGCGCCGCGCGGCATGCCCCAGATCGAAGTCACCTTCGATATAGACGCCAACGGCATCCTCTCCGTCTCCGCCAAAGATAAGGGCACCGGCAAGGAGCAGAAGATCGTCATCCAGCCCAGCTCCGGGCTCGATAAGGCCGCCGTCGAAAAGCTCGTCAAGGAGGCCGAGTCCCACGCCGAAGAGGATAAGCGCAAGCGCGAAGAAGTGGACGTCAAGAACCGCGCCGATAGCGCCTCCTACAACGCAGAAAAACTCCTCAAGGATCACGCCGCGGCCATCCCCGCCGACCTCAAAACGGACGTCGAAGGCAAGATCGCCGCCCTGCGCTCAGCCCTCCAGGCCAACAACGCCGAAGCGACCAAGTCCTCCCTCGCCGAGCTTGAAGAGGCCCTGCAGAAGATCGGCCAGCACGTCTATGCCAAAGGCCATCCCGGCGCCGGCCCTCAGCAAGACGGCCCCCCGGGTCCCGGACAAGAAGGCGGCCAGCCCGGCGATGGCGGCCCCGGCGGCGGCAAAGGCGGTGACACCGTTGAAGGCCAGTATCGCGAGGTCTAGCGTAGTGTGAACTCCCTCGCCGGGACATTTCCTCGGCCCAGTCCGCCTGAGCCGATAGGTCAGGCGGAAGTGTTTGCATCCTGGTTGATAGGGATGCGCCCTATCGTTTCCACGACTCCCTGTGCCGCACCGGAGAGCGCCGTCCGCCCGGGAGAGGCCGCTGCAACTCAATTCATGAACCGTGATTCATCCATGTGGTAAAATCTCGCGAACGCTGTATATAATGACAGTGATAGCCCGCTGATAGAGGAGGATTCCCATGGCGCCCTCCGAACAGATTGAACAGCCTCGGCTCATCGCCCTGGAGCCTGCCTCCACGAGCCGCGCAGGCCTCAGCCAGCGCCAGCAGCACTTCCTGGAGCGCCTCCAGTCCCTCTCCCAGCGCCGCGAAGACCTCCTGCGCACGAATCCTCAGGACAAAGAAGGCCTGATGCTTCTCTCTCGCGGCATCTTCGCAACCCTCATGGACTGCATCGCGGAAGGTGTCGGCGATCAGGCCCATGCCATTCTCGTCACATCCCAGCGCGCCCCCAAGTCCGTCTAGCGGCGGGGCCCTTTGTCCCGCGACCGCACCGCCACCCTGCGCGAAGGCGACCCCGCACCCGATTTCTCTCTCACCGCTGCCTCCGGCAGGACCGTGATTCTGGCGGAAACGCTCAAGCGCTCCGCCCTCTTGCTCGTCTTCCTCCGCGGCACCCTCTGACCCAACTGCCGCCGCTGGCTGGCGCAGTTGCGCCAAGACTTCCCCAGGTACGCCGCCGCGGATGTGGCCGTCTTCGCCATCGCCGCCCAGAAACCCGATTCCCTGCGCCACTGGACCGACGCAAATCCCCTCCCCTTCGATTGGCTCTCCGACCCTGACCGCGCCGTTATTAAGGCCTATGGCCTCCATGTCCTCCTCTCGTACGACTCCTTCCACCTGGCCCGTCCCGCCGCCATCCTGATAGACAGGCAAGGCCTCATCCGATTCATCTACCGCTGCCGCACCCAGTGGGACATCCCCTCCAGTCAAACGATGCTCTCCGCCCTCGCTCGTCTCCCTAAGGCCTAACCACGGCACCACTCTCACCCTATGGAGGACCCCAGAGTTTCCGGGAGCCCTCCTAGTCCTCCTTTTCAAGGCTCTCCTCGGGAGAGAGCTTCCCTTCCTGCCTCTGCTATCATGTCTGCCGCCTCACCACGCGCCAAAGGAGCCGCCTCATGGAACAGCGCCGACTCGGAACCTCAGGCCTCAGAGTCCCCATCCTCGGCCTCGGCACTAACAACTTCGGCTCCAGGAGCGATGAATCCCAGTCCACCCGCGTCCTGGATCAGTCCATAGACATCGGCGCCACCTTCATAGACACCGCCGTCATCTACAGCAACACCCTCTCCGAGCAATTCATCGGCAGGGCTATCAAAGGCAAGCGCGATAAGGTCATCCTCGCCACCAAGTTCGGCTCCGTCCCCATCGGCGGCGGCAACATGGCGGATGCCTCCCGCAAGCACATCATGGAATCCGTGGAGGCCAGCCTCAAGCGCCTCCAGACCGATTACATAGACCTCTACCAGCTCCACATCCCGGACATGGTCACGCCCCTGGAGGAAACCCTCCGCTCCCTGGACGACGTCATCCGCCAGGGCAAAGTGCGCTACATCGGCAGCTGCAACTACACCGGCTGGTTCGCGACGGAGGCCGAATGGACAGCCCGAACCAACCGCCTCAACCGCTTCGTCTCAGCCCAGAACTACTACAACCTCCTCAAGCGCGGCGTGGAAAAAGAGCTGATCCCCGCCTGCAAGCACTTCGGCATCGGCCTCATCCCCTACTTCCCTCTGGAATCCGGGGTGCTCACCGGCAAGTACAAGCAGGGCGCGCCCATCCCTCCCGGGAGCCGCATGGATAAGGCCGCCAACTTCCGCAGGTCCCTCACGGACGCCAACTTCGCAAAGGTGGCCGCTCTGGAAAAGTTCGCCAAGGAGCGCGGCCACACCGTCGGCGAGCTTGCCATCGCCTGGCTTGCCAGCAACCCCGCAGTCAGCACCATCATCTGCGGCGCTTCGAGTCCCGAGCAGGTGGTGGAGAACGCCAAAGGCCTCACCTGGAGGCTTACGCCCGAAGACCTGAAGGCGATAGACGCCATCGCCCCTGTGGAATAGCCGCGCCGCCTAGCCGATCCCGTGGACCGGGAAGACCAGCCGGCGCACCTTCTCCACCGTCGCCTCGGCAAAGGCCCGCGCCCGCCGCCGCGTCTCTGCATCCAGGGGCGCGCCGCCGTCCCTCAGCTTCGCGATGCCGTACTTCTCCCGAAAGGTCGCGGGGATAGCGTCCGGAAGCTCCATGTTCGCCATGATGCCGTAATCGTTCGCCCAGCCGCGCGCCACCGCCTCCAGGTCATAGCCTCCGCCGCCGAGCGCGACCCACTTCTTGGTCAATTCCCCCAGGCGCTTCACGATCTGCCCGTGTCCCTCCACCGTCATGCCGCCGTGGGTCAGCGGGTCGTTGAAGTGCGTGTCCATCCCCAGCTGCGTCACGAGCACATCGGGCTTGAACGATGCCAGGATCGGCGGGACCACCTGCTCGAAGGCCCACGTATGCGTCGCATCGTCCGTGTACGGCCCCAGGGGCACATTCACCGAGTAGCCCTTCCCCTTGCCTGCGCCCATCTCCTCCACGTCGCCCGTCCCCGGAAAAAGGAACCTCCCCGATTCGTGGAGCGAGATCGTCAGCACCTCGTTCGTGGCGTAGTAGGCCGCCTGGACACCGTCGCCGTGGTGGCAATCTATGTCAATGTAGGCGCAGCGGAGGCCCCGTCGCCGGAGGAACTCGATGGCGATCACCGGGTCGTTGAAGATGCAGAAGCCGGAGGCGTAGCCCTTCATCGCGTGGTGCAGCCCGCCGGAGACGTTGAAGGCCACATCGGCGCGGCCCTCAGCCACAAGCTCCGCCGCCACGAGCGAGCCTCCGGTGGAGAGCGCCGAGGCCTCATACATCCCTTCGTAGGGCGGATTATCCCCCTGGGCGCTGAAGTGGTACCGCTCCGGGGCATACTCCGATTCCCCCCGGCTGATGGAGGCGACGGCGTCCACATAGTCCCGATCATGGAACCACGTCAGCTCTTCCACCATCGCCGGCCGCGGCGCAACCAACGCCGATCGCCGGAAGGCGCCGTAGGCATCCAGCAGCTCGTAGACCAGCCTCAGGCGCGTGGGCCGCATCGGGTGGTCCGTGCGGAGCACATGCGTCGAAACCTGGTGGTCATAAATGAACGCCGCGCGCCGTGCCGCCATCTTTCTCTCCGGCGATATTCTACACAAGCCTTGGGAGGTATTGATGCGCGCTCGGCGTGGCGGCTCTTTTGGATGACTCCTTTCCGAGGGTGTCTTTGGTGGGGAAATTTGTTCTGCAGAGGGCCCGACGGTGTGCCATGGGTGGACGCGTCCAGCAAAGGTGCGGGCGTCTAACGTTCCCGGAAGGCCGGGACAGGGCATCGCGATAGCGGTCTCGCGACTTCCCCACAGTGCCCTCGGCGACATGGGTCAGCCGGTCACGCCCGCGTATGAGTCGTCCAGGACGGACAGATCGTACGATCTTCCTTTGTCGCGTGGGCCTAGGCCAGGTGCGAGTGCGATGCGGGGGCTGAGCGCCGGGTACCATTCGGCGCGGCGTCCCGCAACGGGGCCGCTCTGCAGAACTCTGTGGCATAGGCTGAGGGTGTATCGCCATACGTTCCTCTACTTCCATAGTAAGTACTAACGTCAAGTGGGGAGAGGACAAGAGGGTCTACCACCGAGAGCACAGAGGGCACAGAGATGAGGAGGGAACAGAGGAACGCAGAAAGGTAGGAAGGAGGAGCAGCTACCCCGCCAGGCCAGTCTCCACAAGAGCCCCTTCCATAGCCGTGATCAGGCCTTTGACGTGGGCGGGCTTGGTGGCGGCGGTGACGATGCCGCGCCCCCGGGCGAAGTAGCCCTTGTTGAAGAGGGCCATGCCGAGCTTGCCGGAGAGGTCGGCGCGGGCTGCGGCTGAGGTCTGCCAGTCCCACACGTCGGCCTCGCTCCAGTGGTAGCAGAACATGTGGCCAACGCCCGTGACCTTGATGGGAAGCTCCATCCTAGCAAAGAGGGCGCGCATCTCCGAGCGAACCATCTCGCCCAGGGAGTGGATGTACTTGTAGACGGCAGGCGTCATGGCTTCAAGGGCCGCCGCGCCCGCAACCATCGCCAGGGGATGGCCGGAATAGGTGGCGACGTGGTTGACGATGGGCCGCTCGCCGCTGGGGCCGGGAGCCGTGAGCGCCATGAGGTCCTCGCGGCCGCCGAAGAAGCCGAAGGGGATGCCGCCGCCGGCCGATTTCCCGGCGGTGGTCATATCGGGGATGACGCCATAGTGTTTCTGGGCTCCGCCCTTGGAGAGCGGGAGGGAAATCATCTCGTCGAAGATAAGGATGATGCCGTGGCGCTTGGTGACCTCGCGCAGCATCTCCAAAAAGCCGGGGATGGGCGTGATGCAGCCGCCGCCGCCAAGGACAGGCTCGACGATGACGGCGGCAAGCTCGTCCTTGTGCCGGGTGATGAGCCGCTCGCACTCCTCGGTGTGGTTGAACTGGAGGCGCACGACGCTCTCGGCCGTTCCGGGCATCAGGCCCGCCGCCGTCTGCTGGGGGTCGCGGAGGTAGTTCTTCCCCAGGCCGATCCAGGCGACATCGTGGTTGCCGTGGTAGCCGCCGTCCATCTTGGCGATCTTGCCTCTCCCGGTAAAGGCGCGGGCGATGCGCAGGGCGAACATCGTCGCCTCGCTACCCGTGGGGGCGAAGCGCACCTTTTCCACGGAGGGGATGCGCCCGCAGATGAGCTTCGCCAACCGCTCTTCGTAGACAGAGGCGAGGGTGTAGAACATGCCGTTCTTGATCTGTTCCTGGAGGGCCTTGCGCACGGCAGGCGGGTTGTGCCCCAGAGGCAGGCCCATGCTGCCGTTCATGAAATCGGTGATGCGGCGGCCATCGGCGTCATAGAGGTAGGGGCCCTCGGCGCGGACGATGTAGGTGGGGTAGGGAACCATGGAGCCGGTGCTGGAGAGGCCGCCGGCGATGTACTTGCCGGTGCGCTCCCAGACCTTGCGCGACTTGGGGGTGAGGCGTCGGTACTCCTGGGCGATGGGGTCTTCCGGCATGGGGCGCTCCTGGCGAAGGATGGGCGTAACTATGGCGTGAGGCGATGGTGCCGTCAAGGGAGGGGAAGGGCCCGGGGGTAATCCGGGGGGAGGGCCAGGGGCTGTGCTATAGTTTCGCCACTTTGAAGCGAGGTGATGGCGATGATCCGTCGAGTGTCCTATGTGCATTTCAAGGAGGGGACGAGCCCTGCGCAGGCGGAGACCGTTCTGGGCGATGTGCGCGCTTTGCCAAGCAAGGTGCCGTCCATCGCGCGGGTGCAGATCGGGGCGAACCTGCGGGCGAACAGTCCCATCTCGCACATGTGGGATATGGAGTTCACCGGGGAGAACGCGGTGCAGGCGTACCAGGACCACCCGTACCATGTGCAGAAGCTGGTGCCGGTCTTCAGCCAGTCGGCGCCGACGCGGATCGCGGACAAGTTCGAGCCGATCTACTATTCAGCCTATCGCTCGGGGACGCGGAGCCCGGGGATGCGGAACCTGCTGAGGCGGGTGATGGCGATCCAGGTGAAGGACGGGACGCCGAAGGACAAGGTGGCGGAGTTGGAGGAGATGCTGTTGGGCCTGCCGCGAGAGGCGCCGAGCATCGGTAATTTTTCCCTGGGACATGTGCTGCACGAGTACGGGCCGCCGAATAAGTGGACGCATGTGTGGGAGCTGGAGTTCGCCGACCAGGCGGGGATGACACTCTACGATAAGAACCGCTATCACCTGGAGGACGTTGCGCCGTATTTCCGGGCGGGCGGGCCGAAGCAAATCGTCGAGGCTATCCAGTTCGCGTGGGTGCAGACAGAGAAGTCGTTCATCGCGAAATGATCAGAGTCGGCATCGGCTTGCCATCCACGATCCCCGGCACGTCCGGCGAGCGCATCCTGGAGTGGGCGCGCAGGGCGGATGCGGGGCCGTTCTCCTCGGTTAGCGTCATTGACCGGCTGGTCTACGCCAACTACGACCCGCTCATCGCGCTGACGGCAGCAGGGGCGGTGACGAGGCGCGTGCGGCTGGTGACGGCCGCGCTCATCGGGCCGCTGAGACAGACGGGGGTCCTCGCAAAAGAGGCGGCTTCGCTGGACGCAATCTCAGGAGGACGCCTGACGCTGGGGCTCGGCATCGGCATCCGCCAGGATGATTTCACCGCCGCGACTGCGGAGCTCAAGGACCGCGGGGCAAGGTTCGATAGGCAATTGGAGCTGCTGCATCACATCTGGTCGCAGAAGCCGTTCGCGGAGGGGCAGGGAGTGATTGGGCCTGCGCCAACGCGGAAGGGCGGGCCGGAGGTGCTGATCGGGGGGTTCTCCGATAAGGCGGCGATGCGGATCGCGAAATGGGGCGACGGGTATATCGCAAGCACAGGGCCGCGCTCGGCGGGGAAGCTGTACGCGACGGCGGAGCAGGCATGGCGCGAGGCGGGGCGGCCGGGGAGGCCGCGATTCGTCGCGGGGTCGTTCTTCGCCCTGGGGGATGAAGCGAAGGAGCGCGGGCGAGCATATGTGCGCGGGTATTACGCGTTCGGCGGCGCGGCGCTGGCGGAGGGAGCGGTGAAGGGGATCCTGGATTCGCCGCAGGCGATACGGCAGGCGGTGCAGGCATTCGCGGACGCGGGAGCGGATGAGGTGATCTTTTCGCCGACGGATAACGGGATGGAGCAAATGGAGCGGTTGGCGGAGGTTGTGGGGTAGGGGGAAATTTGACCTAACCTCTGGCCCCTTCCGTAGCTCGAAGACGAGCACACGAAGGGAGGGATAGGGGTTGCAGTAGCAGCCCAGTTTGGTGGGTGGGTTGCGGGGCAACCTGGGGGATTTCAGAGACCTCTCCCCTGGCCCTCTCCCGGACGCTTCCCGAGGTGCACTAGGAAGCTGGGCGAGGGTAAGAGCGCAGGGTGCGCTCGACAGGGAGGGCTGGCCTCTCCGGTGATATCGGAGCCCTGTGGGTAGGCCAGCCCCTACCGGAGTAGAGGATAGGCTGAGGGGCAACCCGGAGAGCGCAGGCCCGTTCGTCGTGGTGATTGGACATCACCGCGCCTCAGGGCGACAGAGAGGAAAAGGAGTGCGATGGCGAAGAGCTATTGGCTAGTGAAATCGGAGCCGGGGGAGTATGCATATGACGACCTGGTGAGGGACAAGATGGCGGAGTGGGACGGGGTGCGGAACTACCAGGCGCGGAACAATCTGCGCGCGATGCGGACTGGCGATGGGGTGCTGTTTTACCACAGCAGCACCGACCCGCTGGAGATCGTGGGGACGGCGACGGTGGCGCGTGAGGCGCACCCGGACAAATCGGCGATGGATAAGAAGTCGGACCACTATGATCCGAAGAGCACGCCGGAGAACCCGATCTGGTATGTGGTGGACCTGAAGCCGGATATGCGGTTCAGGCGGCCGGTGAGCGTCCAGGCGATACGGGCGAACCCGGCGCTGGCGAATATGGTGCTGTTGAAGCGAGGTCGGCTCTCCGTGCAGCCGGTGACGGAGGCGGAGTGGAGCGAGGTGGTGAGGATGGGGAAGTAGGGGGGAGGAGAGGTTCATGGAGCAGGGAGCATGGTTACGGAGGGGAGGATTGTCCGCAGATGTCGCAGAGAACGCAGATGGGGAAAGGTTTAGGGGGCAGGATATGAAAGCGAGTGAGTTATTCCGGGAGCTGCCGACGCTGAGGACGAAGCGACTTGTGCTGCGGAAGCTGACGATGGCGGATGCGGAGGCGGTCTATGCGTACGGTCGTGACCCGGAGGTGACGAAGCATGTCGCGTTTCCGACGCATCGCTCAATCGAGGATGCGAAGAGTTTTCTGCGCGATACGCTGAAGCACTATCGCAGAGGCGAACCTGCCTCTTGGGCCATCGTGCGTAAGACAGATAATCGGCTCATCGGGGCGATCGGATTTATCCATTATTCAGAAAAGGACGCACGCATCGAAGCCGGGTACGCTTTAGCGCGTGATTCCTGGGGGCAGGGCTCCATGACGGAGGCATTCGGAGAGGTCCTGCGCTTCGCGTTCCAGCGACTCGGTATCAACCGGGTGGAGGCGCGCTGCAGTCCCGATAATATCGGATCGTATCGAGTGATGGAGAAGTGCGGGATGCGATACGAAGGGCTCTTGCGACAACACGACAAACCCAAAGGGAAATTCCAAGACCGAAAGCTCTATGCCATCCTGCGCGAGGAGTGGCTGGCACAGCATAAACGGGGAGGGATGTGATGGAATCCACGCTCTATCTGCAGGAGATCGTGAAGGTGACGCCGGGGAAGTGGGATGCGTACGTAGCAGCGATGGAAAAACGGGGAGTGGCGGCGACGGAGCGGGCGGGGCTGAAGCTGGTGGGGGCGTGGCAGGTGCAGTTGGCGCTCCGCGAGGCGCTGCTCATCTGGAAAGTGGAGTCGCCGGATGCCTTTTCCGACGAAGGCTGGCTGCTGCGCGCGCCGAAGGCGCAGCCGAAGGGCGGCGCGTGGAGCAGGGAGCTTGCGACGCTGGTGGAGGACGTGGAGGGGAAGCTGATGTCGCCGGTGCCGGTCTCGCCGGCGCCGCAGCCGGGGGTGGTGCGCGGAGCGAAGCGCCGCAGGCTTTTCTTCCACGAGACGATGCAGGTGAATGCGGGGAAGCTGATCGAGTACCTGGAGGCGTTGAAGGTGGAGGCGATCCCGAAGTGGGATGCCGCCGGGTGGCGCGTGGAGGGCATCTTCCTGAACCACATGAAGCCTCGGGAGTTGTTGTGGTACGTCTCCAACGAGTCGGGCCGCAAGGGGCTGTTCGAGCCGAGCAGCTGGATGAAGCCGGGACGGCCGCTGCCGGAGCAGGGGGAGTGGGATTGGATGCGGAAGGGGTGGCAGTGGCGGCAGGAGTGGCAGGACAGGATGCTGCTGCCGCTGGGGTTTTCGCCGCTGAGGTAGGGGAAGGAGAGGAGTGCATCCACCGATTGCACAGATGAACACAGATCTGACAAGGTTCCGGAGAGATAGGTGAACCACTGAGGAGATTGAACGAAGGGGCTGAGGAGCAGCCCCTTCGACCTCGAATGCGGACTCCGGGGTCTCAGGGTGGCAAGGGCGTTAGACCAGGCCGTAGAAGCGGGCGACGTTTTCCCAGAGTATCTTGCGGCGTTCGTCTTCGGTGGCGTCCGCGAGGTGTTCGGCGATGACGCGGCGGGATTCGGGCCAATCGCCTGCCGAGTGAGGAAAGTCGTTCCCCCAGCAGAGGTTCTCCACACCGATGAGTCGGCGGTTCTTCATGGCATAGTGGTCGGTCTGGAAGCCGAGGAGGACGTGCCTCTTGAAGTAGTCGCTGGGGAGCATCTTGAGCTTGACGCCCTTGGCGTGGCCGAACTGGTGGTAGATCTGGTCGGCGTGCTCCATGAAGTAGGGAGCCCAGCCTGCGCCGGTCTCGGCGAAGTGGATGCGGAGGGCGGGGAAGCGGTCGAAGACGCCGCTGACGATGAGCTGGCAGACGGTATAGGCGGGGCGCGGACAGCCGCCGGCCATGACCTGGTGAAGGGGGGCGCCTGTGCCTTCGAGGATCTGGCCGCTGCGCTTCGGCTCGCCGGCGGCGTCCTGGCTGAAGGTGACGTGGGCGGTGATGGGCGCTTTCAGGGAGAGGGCAAGCGACCAGAAGGCATCGTCTTCCGGAGAGGGATGGCCTTTGCCGCTGGGCCATGCGCCTAGCTGCCAGCCTTTGATGGCCTTGTACCCCCGGGTGCGCTTGAGCTCATCCACGGCATCTTCGATGCCCGTCAAGGGAACCTGGGCGAGGCCCCAGAGGCGGTCGGGGTTGTGGGAGCAGAAGTCCTTGGCCAGGAAATCGTTGTAGGCTTCGATGCAGGCGAGGTAGAGGTCGCGGTCTTTGATGCGGCCGAGGAAGCCCGGCCCTGCGACGGCGGCATATTCAACCTCGGCGTCCACGCCGTCCTGGTCCATCTCGCGCAGGCGCTGGGCGGCATCGCCCGTGCCGATGTGGTTCTCGCGGTAATACCAGCCGTAGGTGCGCCGCTTTTCCGGGTTTTTGCCCGCGGCGAGGTTCATGCCGAGGGGCACGGCGCGGTCTATGCCTTCGGCGATCCAACCCTCGCCGAAGACGGGCATGCCCGGCGGCAGGTCGCGCTCGGTGAGGGGGACGACGCGGGGGCCGCGGTCGCGGTAGTCGGCGGGGAGACGCCAGGTCCACCGATCGGGCGAGATTTCGAGGTGGGTATCCGAGGAGATGACGCTGTAGGAGGGCATGGGACTGTCCTTAGCGCTTGGCGGTGAGGAGGTGGATGATTTTGGGGGCGATCTCCCGCGCACGCAGCTGGAGCATCTCGCGGCTGAGGCCGCCGACGGGGAATGGGACGACGACGTAGTCGTAATCGGGGACGCCGCTGACGCGCTTCATGGCCTCGGCGGAGCCGACCAGGGGTTCGGCGATGATAGCGACGGAGGGGACGCCGGTCCACTCGAGCTCGATGCAGTCGCGCATACTGCGCGACGAGCAGGAGCCTCAGTCGCCTATGGCGGTGACGACGGCCCCCGCTTCCCTGGTGAGGCGCTCAAAATCGGCCTTTCTGGGCGGCACGGAGACGCTGTCCTTGCGGAAGCGAAGCGGCGCAGGCAACTCGAAGCTCTTCGAAAGCTCTTCGTAGACGGCCTCAAGGAACTCGCCGCTATTGGACTTGCCGTTGGCGAGGAGGCCGAGTACCGCGCCATCCAGAGTGGGCTTGCGCCGGGCCATGGGCCGTGGGTCTTTGCCCTTGAGGGGGCCGGATGACGGGTCGAGGATGATGTAGGGCTTGGCCGCTATGGTCATGGGCTCCTCCGTGGAGGTTCGATGATGCGCGTCACGGGGCCGTGGCTCGGGAAGGGCACCATGAACCAGCTCTGCATCATGGCGCGGCCGCCCGCTGCGACGACGAGGATGTTGTCCGGGCTGGTGATGGGGGAGCGGAACTCCCAGCCGCTCGTAGGGGCGCGGAGCTTGGGGAAGAGATAGTCGCGGATGTTAGCCTTGGTCCAGCCAGCCTTGCGGCAGAGCTCCATGTGCTCCCACCCGATGACGACGAGGAGGCTGCGGACGGCATCGTAGCTGGAGGTCTGCTCGTAGGTCCAGACGCTGCGGACGAGGAAGGCGGCACGATCGAGGAAAGACTGGGGCGAATCGGGCCGGAGGCCGGTGGCCTTGACGGAGTCCATAACGGCGAAGAGGGTGACGGCGCTCGAATCCGGGGAGAGGCCGCGCTCGACGTGCAGGGGCGTCCAGGGGCTCTCCTCTTCGTTCTCACCGAAGCACCAGGTGAAGCGGCCGGGTTGGGAGAAGGAGGCGCGGTCGAGGAAGCCGGGGATGGAGCGGGCAACGTTGCGGATGACGAGGCGGACGGCGCGGCCGATGGTGGCATTGGCTCGGAAGCCGGGGCCGAAGGCGCCATCGCGGCAGTTGACGGCAAGCGCTTTGCGGATGGGGCCGTTGACGACGATGATCTGGGCGGCGCCGGAGAGGGTGCCGGAGTTGGCGTGGAGGTTGAAGGGCTCTTCGCACATGGCGCGGCAGGCGGCGACGACGACGGGCATGTATTCCGGGAGGCAGCCGGCCATGACAGCGTTGGCGGCGACCTTTTCGGCGGTGATGACGACTTCGCGGGTGGGGACGGAGCCGATGACATCGGCGGGATCGAGGCCCGCGGCGTCCAGGAACTCGGCGACGCGCTGGGGCGTAGGCGGCATGACGGGGAGGCCATCGGTCCAGCCGCGCTCGAAGCAGGCCTCGATGGCTTCGACGGGGCCTTCAACGGCGACTTGGGCAGAGCGAAGGGGAGAACTCATGAGAGGGAATATAGCATACCGGAGGGAGGGGGAGGTGCAGAAGGGAAAGAAAAGGCCCCCGGTGATCGGGGGCCTTTGAGATTCTGGAGCGGAAGACGGGATTTGAACCCGCGACCCTCTCCTTGGCAATTAGGCTCACTAGGATATC